>JAENVV010000246.1 GCA_016650365.1 Acidimicrobiia bacterium | reverse complement strand
GGGTTTAGAACGTCGTGAGACAGTTCGGTCCCTATCCGTCGCGCGCGTAAGAGATTTGAAGGAAGCTGTCCCTAGTACGAGAGGACCGGGATGGACGAACCTCTGGTGTGCCAGTTGTCCTGCCAAGGGCATGGCTGGTTTGCTACGTTCGGACGGGATAAGCGCTGAAAGCATCTAAGTGCGAAGCCTCTCCTAAGATGAGATCTCTCACCGGGTAACCGGGTAAGACCCCTGGTAGAAGACCAGGTTGATAGGCCAGAAGTGGAAGTGCGGTAACGCATGTAGCTGACTGGTACTAATCGGTCGAGGGCTTGGACTTGAATTCAAAAATATTTAGTGCTCGCTATGGAAGTCTCAAAGGCTTCGAAATTCAGTCCTCAGGGAATACAACTGAGGCAATGTTTGTCCGGTGGCAATAGCGGCAGGGAACCACCCGTTCCCATTCCGAACACGGAAGTTAAGCCTGCCAGCGCCGATGGTACTTGGGGTTGTACCCCTGGGAGAGTAGGACACCGCCGGACATTATCGTGGAGAAGGGCCAGCGACTACGCTGGCCCTTCTCAGTTAACACCCCCAATCTTTCTGACCCAAGGAGCAACCCCGCATGGCGGACGGTAACCCACGACAAAACCGCGGTGGAACACCGAAACCCGCCCGAGCAACCGGCGGCAAACCGGCTGCGAGGAAGCCGACGGCCCGGAAACCTGCCGGTGGAACCAGTCGCGGGTCGAGCGGTGGTGGAGAGGGTGGCCGTTCCGAGCCCGGACGAAGCACGTCTGGCGGGGACGGCTCGCGTTCAAGGGCCACTGGCGGCTCGAAAGGTTCATCGAGCGGTAAATCAGGTGGAAGGCCCAGCGGAGAACAACGCGGTAGCGACCGCGGACGCGCCGGTTCCGGGTCTTCGGGACGCTCTGACAAGGCACCGTCCGGGGATGCCCGTCGTTCTGGCGGCGCCGGTTCCGGGTCTTCGGGACGCCCCGATAGGGCGGTTTCCGGGGATGCCCGTCGTTCTGGCGGTGCTTCGTCGGCCGGGCGGGCGGTCGGGAGAACGCCCGATTCACGCGGTGCCGGTAGCGGTGGACGATCCAGCGGTGACCCTCGTCGGTCTGATAGTCGGGATTCGGGTAGCCGGTCGCCAGAAGGCCGGTCAGGTGGAAGAACGGGGGATCCTCGCCGTTCAGGTGGAAGTGAGAAAGGGCCATACCAAAAGAGTGGTCAAACGTCGGCTCCGCGTCAGCGGGAGCAGCTCAGGGTGTCAGGATCCGGTGGTGGCGATCTTCCCAAATGGATTCGCGATGAGGTCATCCGTACCACCCCCAAAGACCGCCGCGACGCTCTTCTTGCCTTGATTGGCGACGCCGCCGATGCGTTCGCGAATGCTCGCTACACGGTCGCGCGGGAACGGTTACTGCGCGCCAAGTCCATCTCGACGCGGTCTGAGACCGTGCGCGAGCTGCTTGGCCTGTCGCTCTATCGGCTGGGCAATTGGGAAGAAGCCCTCCGTGAGCTACGTGCCTACCGGAGAATCGCAGGCGACACGACCCACCTGGCCGTCGAAATGGATTGCCTACGAGCGCTGGGCCGCCCAGATGATGTCCCCAAGGTCTGGGCGATGCTCCGGGAGTTGGGAGCCTCGAAGGCTGCGGAGGTCGAGCTGAGAGTTGTATACGGCTCGTTCCTGCTTGATCAGGGTCAACCACGCGAAGCGTGGAAGATCACCGACCCGGGCCGAATTCACCCTGATGCGCACGAAAATGATCTTCGTCAATGGTATGTCGCCGCCCGGGCTGCGGTAGCGCTCGGTGACATGAAGACTGCCGACCAGCTACGCAGAGCCATCGAAGATCGCGATATTGGTTTCCCTGGCCTGATCGAACTCGTCAATGAGATCAACGAACTCAGCTAAGTCAGTCAGTTTCCTGAGCCCATCGTGACCGACAGGAATCTGTCACTCTGATCAGGTACGTTGGGCGGACCTGCCTTCCCCGAGCTGATTTGGGGTATGTGATGGATCTGAATTTGGTCGTATTGTCGGGGAGCCTGGCGGTGGCACCTGAGTTACATGAGTTCGAAAGCGGGAAGCGCCGGCTCGACTACCTGGTGACCGTGAGAACCGTGCTCGACGGTCGTCGCCGTACCGACACACTCAATGTCAAGTATTGGGACCCACCGGCCAAGCTGATTCGTAAGAAGCTCGATCGCGGGACCAGGGTTTGGATCGCAGGCACGGTTCAGCGTCGATTCTGGTCGAGCCTGGATGGGAAGAAGAGCCAACTTGAGGTGGTCGCCTCACAGGTCGTCTACCGGGCTTCCGATCTGTCTCTCGAGGGGTTCGAGCCCGACCAGAAGGTCTCGCGGTCGGGCGATCTGGCGGCTACAACGACGTAGATGGCCGAGGCGAGGTGTCCAAAGATGATAAGGCCTGCCCACCAGGCCAATATGCGGATCCTTGATTGCTCTCGATGGGCAATCCATGCCCCGACCAGGGCCGCTCCGACATAGAGGTCGACCAGGCTCATCCGACCCCAGGCCAACCCGAGGATCAGGCTCCCTTCGGTGGTGAGGTGGCCAGTGGCGACGGACACCCCGAGAGAAACCAGCATGATGACTGTTGTGACAAGTCCAAGAACTCGAGCAGTAGGCATCGGACCAGGCTAGGTGAGGTCGGGCGAGACCGGTAAACCCACTAGCCTGTTTTGATGCCCAACGTTGCTGTTGCAGCTCCATCTCAACACGCCGCAGACGCCGGAACGGCCATTGCCGCGATGGGTGGTAACGCCGTTGACGCCGCCCTGGCCTCCCTGCTGGTCGCCATGGTGACCGAGCCGGGGGTTTGTGCACTCGGAGCCGGTGGGTACGTGACGATATGGGGACCCGACGACGACCCGATCACCATCGACGGATACATGGAGATGCCGGGCCGGGGGGCGCCAGCGGATCGATTCGGTCAGGGAGGTCGGACGGTGACCTTCGAGTACGGGGGAGAGTTGACCACGATTGTCGGTCATGGCTCCGTAGCGACTCCGGGTGGACTCAAAGCGATTGCCTCGGCGTCCAATCGGTTCGGAGTTGCGTCGTGGCACGACCTCTTTGAACCGGCGATCGACAATGTGGTGCGAGGGTTTCCCCTCCCGGAGGCATGTGCGTACTATCTACAGACCTCGTTCGAGCCAATTTTCGCGTTTGATCCGGTGGGTGCGCGGGCGCTTTCTGGACCCGATGGGGTGCTCAAAGCCGGAGATATCGTGCACATCGACCATCTCGCCGAGAGCCTCCGTTTCATTGCGAGAGAGGGAGCGGACGCCTTCTACGTCGGTGATATCGCGGCTGTAATCGCAGACGATATGGAAGCGTCAGGCGGTCTCATCACTCGCGCCGATCTGGAACATTTCGTGGCGATCGATCGCCGTCCGCTCATGAGCCCGGTCGCCGATTGGGTCGTCGCGACGAACCCGGCGCCGGCGATCGGTGGGGCGGCGGTGACCGCCATGCTGGCTTTGATCGGCGATGATTCGGGTGAGTTGCTGCGGGCCCAACAAGCTGTTCTGGGGTTCCGGCGCCAACACCTTGATTCGGCTATCGATCGCGGTGACGCAATCAATGACCTCATCGAACTTGCCAATGAAGGCGATTGGAGGAAACTGCTGACTGCGCCATCTACGGTGCACGTATCGGCGGTCGATGACACTGGATTCGGATGCGCCGTGACCATGTCGGCGGGATACGGGTCCGGCGTCATGCCCCCCGGCACAGGAATATGGATGAACAACTCGCTCGGGGAAATCGAGCTGAATCGATCGGGTTTTCACAATCTGAAAGTGGGATCCCGCCTCGTGTCGAACATGGCTCCTACCGTGGCCCGCTCGGTTGACGGGGTTCTGGCGATCGGATCACCTGGCGCCGATCGGATCACGACGGCGATTGTGCAGGTATTGGTGCATCACCTGCTCGAAAGTGTTCCCCTGGCGGAAGCGATCGACCGTGCAAGGGCGCACGTCGTGGTTGCCGAGGACGGTCAGGCAACCGTCAGTTTTGAGCCAGGGTATGAGCTAGGGGACTCCCGGTTGCCGACTCGTCCCTTCAGCTCTCCGCACATGTTTTTTGGAGGCGTAGGAGCCGCCGAGTGGCATCCGGGCGGCGGGTTCACGGTGGCGGCCGACGGTCGACGTTCGGGTGGTACCTCCACCTCAGTTTGAGACAAGAGTCGTCCGCCCCTCGCGTCGGGACGGCTCTTTTTCGGGCTTGACACGTGCGGTACCGTAGGAGAGATTCCGTTCGAGTTTTGGAGGTTCCTAATGCCCTGGATCTGGTCAGATCATCTAGCCACCCTCCCGAACATTTCGGTTTCGCAGAGATTGCGAAATGACTGGACGCAGCGCCCGGTAGCCGTTTGGAATCCCGACATTGAGGACCTCGACGATGTGGCGGCAGCTCTCGCTGCTGAGGATGAAGAGCCTCCATCTCAATCGGGCCTCTACGCGACGAAACTGGCTGCGTAGAAGCCCTGATCC
>JAENVV010000245.1 GCA_016650365.1 Acidimicrobiia bacterium | reverse complement strand
CCGGCAAGTCGACCCTCCTCGGGGTTGCCAGTGGGTTCGTCGACCCCGATCTGGGCAGGGTCCAGATCGGGGGCAGAACCCTCCGAAGAGATTCTCCGGCGTTGGCTCGCAAGCTTGGCCTGGCGATGGCCTATCAAGACACGTCGTTGATCCAGGCCGAACCGGTCAAGAACAACCTGTTCCTGGCGGCTCCGCCAGGAAAACGGCCGCCCTACTGGAGACGGAAGAAATGGGCGCGCAGACTCCTGGGCGAGTTCGACCTCGACATGGAGCTCTTTCCTGATTCGCCGGCCGGCTTCCTTACGCTGGCCGAACGACAGTTGTTCGAGGTGGCCAAAGCACTCGTATCGGACCCCAAAGTGCTTCTTCTCGACGAACCGACGACGGCTCTCGGTCCTGATGAGGTGGATTCTCTTCATCGGACTATTGCGAGATGCCGGGATCAGGGAATCGGCGTCGTCTATGTGAGCCACCGATTGCCTGAAGTCCTTGAGATCGCCGACCGGATCACCGTATTGCGAGATGGCGAGACGCAAGGCACGTTCGATGCCAAGACCACCACCGAGCATGAGTTGGTCGACCTGATTGTCGGTCGGCCATTCGAGGCGGCCTTCCCGCAACCGTCCGTAGCAATGCTTGAGCGAAAAGACGTCCTGGTTGTCGAAGCTTTGCAGGGCCAGTCGTTCGGGCCAGTCAGCTTCACCCTTGAGAGCGGAGAGGTGGTTGGGATTGCAGGAGCCGAAGGCAACGGACAGCCACAGCTGTTCGACACATTGTCAGGCAGAACCCCACCGCGTGCCGGCCGTGTCACCGTTGACGGCAAGGATCTGACCTTGATCTCAACGCACGAAGCAATCGAGGCGGGAGTCATGCTGCTGCCGGGCGACCGCAAGAACGAGGCTCTCATGACGGTGCTCGGCGTCAGAGTGAATGCCACCGTTCAGTCAATTCGCCAATTCAGTTGGCTCTTCTTCCTTCGCCGTCGTGCCGAGCGCCGGGAGGTTGGCAAGCTCGTTGAGGAGCTCGAAATCCGCACGCCCTCCCTCGAGCAGCCGGTCGAGTTTCTCTCCGGAGGCAATCAGCAGAAGGTCGCCGTGTCGCGTACATTTCTCAAGAAGCCTTCGGTCATCCTTGCCTACGAGCCCACCCAAGGGGTCGATGTAGGCTCCCGTTTCGACATCTACAAGGCGCTACGGGCCCGCACCAATGATGGGGCCGTACTGCTGGTCAAATCGAGCGACCCGCTCGAGCTCGCCGGCTTGTGCGATCGGGTGCTGGTGTTGTCCCGAGGCCAGATCATCGAGGAAATCCCGGGCGACGAACTCAATGAGGTCCGGATCGTCGAGGCCATCGTCCGCGGACCGGGCTTGTCCAGATCCGGACAATCGTCATTGGGCGTCGCGATGCCGAAGGCTCCTACCCGCTCTGATGCGCCATGACAAGCCAATACCAACCAACTGGACCAATCGAGGCAGCCCGGCAAGCGGTCCGAAAGGTTGTGCGCAACGCACGCGACAAGAACAAGTGGCGCAAGGTCGTCAAGGTCCGCCTGTGGATGCCCATCGCACTCCAGCTGCTGTTGATCGGTGCCCTGCTCTGGTACACGAGTTCCCGGTTCGACGGGTTCCTCAACGGCACGAACGTCACCAATGTTCTCGTGATCGCGATTCCGCTGGCGATAGCTGCCATGGCCCAGACGCACGCTCTACTCGTAGGCTATCTGGACCTTTCGGTGGGCGCCATGATCAGCCTGGGTGTGGTCATCGCCTCATACCTCATCGTGCCCGACTCATCCCCGACGCAAATCATCATCGGGGTCGGGGCGATACTCCTGACCGGCGTCGTAGTGGGCCTCGTCAACGCCGGTCTCGTTCGGGGAGTGAGGATCCCATCGATCATCGCCACCCTGGCCACGTTGAGCATCCTCGATGGCATCTCGCTGACGTTGCGCGAGACCCCGAGCGGCACCATCAATCCAGGCTTCGTCTCAGGCCTCAAGTCGAGTGCCGGATCGGTTCCGATCGCTTTCATCGGGGTGGTGGTGGTAGCCGTTCTGCTCGACTATTGGCTTCACGCAACCGGCTCGGGTCTGAAAGTACGCGCCACTGGATTCGACGAACGATCCGCAAAACGCAGCGGAATCCGAACCAACTGGACGCGGGTGCGCGCCCTGCTGCTCTCAGCAGTATTCGCAGCGATTGCCTCATTCTTCGTAATGTCCCGATCTCCCATCGGGAACGCACAAATCGGCTCAAGCTTCGCGCTCAACAGCATCACCGCGGCAGTTCTCGGCGGCGCATCTCTGGCGGGCGGACGAGCCACATATGTCGGAGGGCTCATTGCCTCGGTGCTCCTGGCCCTGATCATCACCGTGCTTCCATTCCTGGGTCTGACGCCAGACCACGGTTTGATGATTATCGGTGTACTGGTGCTGCTCGGGATAATTCTCTTCCAGGTGGGCGACATCAAGGAATTGGTCAAGAGGAACTTCAGACGGGCGCGTCGTTTGGCCTTGGGAAGCAATTTGGTCGCTGAGACAGAGCTACCGAAGTTGTACCCATCAGGAATCGATTTCAGCATCGTGTCTACGGGACGAAAGCTGATCAAGGGTGGGATCGTGCTCTCCCTTGATCCGACCATTGGTGACTTGATCAACGGAGATATCCTCATCGAAGGGGAGAAGATCGTCGAGGTCGGCAGAAACCTCGTCGCCGAGGATGCCGAGGTCATCGACGCCTCGGGGATGATCGTCATGCCCGGGTTCGTCGACAGTCACCGTCACATTTGGGAAGGCGTTCTGCGCAACATCGGGACCGACGTACCGCTTGAAGGCAGAGTCAGCTACATCTCGTTCATTCTCCGGACACTGGCTCCGGCCTATCGGCCTCAGGATGTCTACGCAGGCAACATGGTGTCGGCAGTCGGCGCCATCGATGCCGGTATCACGACCCTCCTCGACTGGTCCCACATCCAGAGTTCGCCCGCTCATACCGACGCAGCAATTCAGGCACTTCAAGATTCCGGACTGAGAGCTGTATTCGCCTACGGATTCCCATGGTGGGGCAAGTGGGAGGAACGTCAACCGAGCTGGTTCGTGCGCGCCGCCAACGAGTATTTCTCCTCACAGGATCAACTGCTCACGCTTGCCCTGGCCGCTCCAGGACCCGAATTCACGGATTTCGAAGTGGCCAGGGACCACTGGAAGCTAGCCAGGGAATCAGGTGCGAGACTGACCGCTCATGTCGGCGTCGGGAGTTACGGCCAGGACGGCAAGGTCCAGGAAATGGGAGAAGCCGGGCTGCTTGGCCCCGACACTACCTACATACATTGCACCACCCTGAACGACACCGAGATCCAAATGATCGTCGACAGCGGCGGCACCGTGTCACTCGCGTCACCGGTGGAGATGATGATGGGACACGGCATGCCCCCGATCCAGAAGTTCCTTGACCGCGGACTGAACCCCAGTCTGAGCATTGATGTCGAGACCAACGTACCTTCGGACATGTTCAACCAGATGCGCTCTGTTTTGGCCCTCCAGCGCACCCTGGCCATCGCCCAAGACAGAGAACCTCTTCCGGCTCGTGAGATTCTCAGCTGGACGACGATGGAAGGCGCCAAGGCCAATGGCTTGGAGTCAAAGGTCGGCAGTCTCAGTCCGGGGAAACAAGCAGACATCATTATGCTGCGAACCGACCGGATGAACGTGACTCCGCTCAACGATCCGGCGACCGCGGTCGTATTGGGTATGGACACGGGAAACGTCGATACGGTCCTTGTTGCCGGGCGCGTAATGAAACAAGGCGGCAAGCTGCTGCATGTCGACTGGAGTGCGGTGCGGCAAATGGCCCTCGAATCTCGCGACTACCTCGTCGACAAATCGGGCTTCAAGCTTCCCAAGATCTAGCGCTGCGGCACACACTCTGGACAAAATGCTCCGAAAGTAGGAAAAACTTCTCGTAGCGCGTCGAATCTGAGCGACGGGCAGCGTCTTTCCTTGCAACGACGAAAGGTTTCACGATGAAGACAAAGGTTCTGAGCACGGTGGCCGTGTTCGCGATTGTGATCGGGGCGGCCGGCGCAGCTTTCGCCGGGGACGGCCTATCACCTGGTTCGTATGAGGTGGACGTGCCGGGGATCGGGACCGTTGTCCTCACCGTCGCAGACGGAGTTGTCGAGGTAACCACGGTTCCGGACGGTTACACCGTGGAACTCGACTCCGACGACGACGATTCGGAATTCTTGATCCTCGACGCGGTAGGCGACACGGCTCTCAAGATCGAGTTTGAAGGCGATGAGCTGGAAATCAAGGGGGCTACTGCCACGCCCGGCACCCACGTCTTCACTCTTCCGGATATCGGAACCGTAACCGTTGAGGTGGCCGCCGATGGTTCGATTTCGGTCGTTGCTCCTGGTTTCACCGTCGTATCCGACGACCACGGTCAGGTCACGCTCGTGTCCGAAGACGGGATGATCGAGATGCAGATCGAGATCGAAGACGGAGTCATCCAACTCCAGGTCGAAGCCGACGATGAGTCCGATGCCGTCATTGACGATGAGTCGGACGACGATCACTCAGATGACGTGCTCTCAGACGACTCCGACGACGACCACGAATCCGACGACGACCACGATCGAGATAAAGGTCACGACTCAGATGACGATGATGATTCACATGACGAATCACACGACGACTGATCCTCGCTAACCAGCGACCACAATTGGGGGGCGGCCCAAGAAGCCGTCCCCCATTTACGCGTGACAGAAGATCTTGACGCCCTCGTAGCTGGAGTCGTGCAACGCGACAACCAGGCTTTCAGCCAGCTGTACGACCTGCTGGCCGATTCGCTTGGGGCATTTGCCTTCCGGCTCGTACGAGACCGGCAGGCCGCCGAGGACGCCGTACAACAGGCATTCATCGAACTGGCCAGCGCAGCCCCGGGGTTCACGGGCGACGGTCGCAGTCTGCAAGCGTGGTTGTACAAGAGCGTTCGTTTCAGCTGCCTCGACGAGTTCCGTCGCCGATCACGCCGGCCCGAAGTACCGACCGAAAGACTTCCCGAGGTTCCCTTTGTCGGGTCGGACACCGAGCCCTACTCCGCCGAGCTCGCCAGCGCGATAGCCAGCCTCCCCTACCGCCAGCAGCTCCTCCTCGATCTTCGCCATGTCCACCAGCTGTCGGGGTATGAGATGGCCGAGGTTCTTGGGATGACAAGGCCGGCGGCGTACGCAGCACTCGGCCGGGCCGAGAAGAACCTCAGAAAAGCATTCACCGATGCCGTCGAATCCATGAGCCAGATGGCGTCTCTATCAGTGAAAGACGGAGAGCGTACGTGATCGACCCAATTGAACTACTCAGCAGGCAAGTGCCTGCCTTCTCGATTGGCGCCGAAACGCGCTCACTCCATCTTGCGCGGATTCACGCTTCGCTGGTCGGCCCCGTCACGGCTCCTCCCGCTTCACTATTCGACCTCCGTCCGCTCACAACGTCAATCGTCGACAGGTTCCGATCGTTCGATTGGCGGCAAAAGCTCACCGCTGGTGTGGTTGCTTTCATGGTGGCAATTCCTTCAGCGGCAGTGGCCACGGAAGGCAGCCAGCCCGATACGTGGTTGTATCCGGTCAAGCTGGCTGTCGAACCGATCTGGCTCCTTGTTGATGACGAAATCGTGGCTGAGCACCGAGTCGAAGAGTTGCAGTTGGCCCTGCGTGAGGACCTGCCAACGGACGCCCTACTCACCAGAGCCGATCGGGCGGTTGCGCGACTCGATCCTGACTCGATTTGGCGTGATGAGCTTGCCCTGATCGAACGCACCCTCAAGGAACAGGCCGATGATGTTGAAATGGGGACAGACACCGAGTCCGAGGCTGTGATCGATTCCCCGGTGGTCGACGAGTCCAGCGGAGCGGAGAATTCCCGGAATATCGAGGAGACCACGGAACCTACCGGGGATGCCAACCACCCTCCAGAATCAAGCGAGATCTCCGACCCTGACGACAATGGGTCGGGCTCGCACGATTCGGACCACGACTCGGATGACTCGGACGATTCGGACCACGACTCGGATGACGAATCACATAGCTCAGGCGATTCCCACGACGACGACTACGAGGGCGGCTCATGACCCACAAAACGATACTGATCGGCGCACTTGTGACCCTGGCGGCCTGCTCGGGATCCGGAGCAACACCTGCATCAACGTCCTCGGTAGAAGGGCCCTCGCCGGTCTCCACAGTGGGGGTCACTCAGACCCCGATCTTCGAGACGACAACCGTCCCCGCCAGGAGCCAATTCGAGGCCGCCCTCGACACGACGATCACCGCTGGCTCATACGAGTTTGGCGGCCAACTGATCGCGTATGTTGGAAGCTCTACCGTGACCACCAAGCTGCATGGTTGGGTCGACGGCACCAGCCAACTGATCGTCACGGAGGCCACCAGCGGGGTCGTCGAAACCCTGGTCGCAGATGGAATCGCAACAGTGACACAAAATGGGTCAACGTCGACGGTAGATCTCGGGGCAGTCGAGAGCGCCCCATCGTTTGAGCTTCTCAACGCCATTGACATCCAGGAAGAGACAGCCGGCATGGTCAAAGGAACGGTGCCGGGAGCTTCAGCCAACGGTGAAGCCGCCTCTGGAGACCTAAACGT
>JAENVV010000244.1 GCA_016650365.1 Acidimicrobiia bacterium | reverse complement strand
CGGCTTCCAGACGCGGCGCATCCAAGCCGTCCGTCGGATCGGTCCTCCTTGGGGGGCGGGGAACATCCAGGTGTCCGGTCCGGTCTGGTCTTGTTGGGTGGCGTGTTGGGCGAGTTGTTCGGTGATGGTTCGGGGCAGGACGACCGTTCGGATGCTTTTGGCCGTTTTGGGGGGTCCTACGATGATGCGTCCGGCCACGTCGGATGCGGTTCGCCGGACCCGGATCAGGCTGCGGGTCGGGTCGAAGTCGCCGGGTTGGAGGCCGGCTAGTTCTCCGATGCGGAGCCCACCAAACGCGCGTCGTTCAAGATCCGTCCGAGCAGCTGGTAGGCCTTGCGGATCGTGGCCGCGGCGTACCCGTCGGCGTCGAGATCCGAAACCCATTCTGGGGGTCAACGGCTGTCGGGACGCTGCTAACGGTCGGAGTCGGCGATGTTCTTGCGGTGGCGGAGCTCTTCGGTGCGTTCGAGGTGGCGGATCTCCTCGACAAGGGCTGCGATCTCGGTTTCGTAGCTGATCGCCGCGTCGGTGCGTTGCGCGTAGGTGAGCTCGCCGATTTTCCCGATGAGGTTGTCTCGCTGTCGGCGTGCCTTGCGGTCCGAGACGCGATCGCGCACGCTCGAGACGATGTTGGCGGGGAAGTTCACGGGTGGTCGCCTTTCTGGTGGTGTGGGGTTGCAGGGTAGCTGTGGCGTCCGTGTCAGGGGGCTGTGGCTGTTGGTGGGTTCGGGTCGGGTGTGAGCCAGCGGGCGATGGCGATGTCGGTGGAGGAGTGGGCGAGGATGGATGCGACGACGACGAGCGCCGTCAGGTGGAACAGTTCGTCGCTGAGGGGGATGTGGGCGTCGAGGATCAGTAGTCCGTACACGACCGAGGCGAATCCTTTAGGTCCGAACCATGTCGCGGCGACGCGTTCGCGGCCGGGCAGGGGGCTGCCGAGGAGGGCGAGGCCGAGGGACGCGGGGCGAGCGACGAGTAGTGCGGCCGCGGCGAAGAGGTAGCCGTTGAGCGGGATGTCGGCGAGGAAGCTGGGTGAGATCAGCGCGCCGAAGACAAGTAGTGCGGCGAGTTTGAGGAGTTCGGCCACGAGCTCGCCGAATTGGTGGAAGGCGCGGCGGATGGCGGGACTCATGGTGGCGACGGTGATGCCGGCTGAGAAAGCCGCAAGGAACACGTTGGTCTGGGTGAGTGATGCCAGTGCGAGAACGATGAGGCCGATGGCGAAGGCGTTGAGCGGTTCATAGGTGACCGAGGCAGAAAACAATCGGGTTCGCTCGAGGCGGATGGCGATCGCCGGGACGCCGACCCCGATGGCGACACCACCTATGAGCTCGGCTCCGAGATCGAGGGCGTGGATGGTGTCGGGCCCGGCGATGGCCAACAGGACCACGACGATGGGAAGGGCGAGACCGTCGTTGAGGCCGCTTTCGACGTTGAGCAGATGGCGAAGCTTGTAGGGGATGTCATCGCGGCCGACGATGGCCGCGGCGAAGACCGGATCGGTGGGCTCAACACCGCGCCCAGCAGAAACGATTCCGCCCACGGCAGTCCCGTCAGCAAGTGAGCGAGCAGAGCTGTGAACGCGAGGCTGAGTGGGAGGCCGAGGATCAGTGCGCGGCCGGGGAGTCTCCAGGCGGAGCGGAGTTCGGGGAATCCGACGCGCATGCCGTCGGTGAACAGCACGCTGAATAGGGCGAACTCGGCCAGGCTGGCGACGAGGTTTTGATCGGCCCGGACCTTGATGGCACCTAACACGCCGTCGCCGAGGAGGAACCCGGCTGCGAGGAACAGGACGGCGGTCGAGAGCACCGAACGATTCGCCAACCGCGAAACGAGGACTGAAGCCAGGAGCACGCAGGCGAACACGAGCACCAGGAGCATGACTGGTCCTAGTGGCCGAGGCGCTGGGCGAGTGGGTCAAGGTAGGTCATCGGTGTGGTCCGATGGGGGTGCCCATGAGCACGTCGAGGAACACCCAGAATTTCCCAATTCGGTCGCGGAGTTCTCAACCGAGCAAGTTGGTGGTGGCGGCGGCGGCCGCTGCGTCGATTTCCGTTTTCTGGCCAGCGGTCGAAAGTTCACCGGACGTATTCTCGAGATGAGCCCTGATAAACCACTGAAACATCTCCAGCTTGCCGGTTTGTGCCGTGAGTAGGTCGGCGGTCACGGGGTCGGTTTTGTCTGTCGCGTTGATGGCATTTCGGTGAGCGCCAACAACTCCCGAATACACCATATCCATGGCTCCAAGGTGGGCTTGGGTTACGGCACGGCCGAGAGCGTAATCGTCCCAGCTGCGGTTCTGAACCAAGTACCCGGGAAGACCGCTCGGGATACCTCCCAGGGTGGCTATGCGTTCCGCCACTTCGTCGGCCATACCTCGAACTTCTGCAACCTGCTTGTCGAACATCTCATGAACGGCCATGAAGTCCGGGCCGACCACATTCCAGTGGGCGTGCTTGAGCGTGAGAGAAAGGTCAACCAGGCTCATCAGCCGATCCTGCAAGATGTCGCCGGTCTGCTTGGCGTCGTGCTCGCTCATACCAGCCGGCCTATATAGGTATTGGGTCATTACTGCTCACTCTTCCTGTGGTCGCGATCTACGAGATCTCTACCCGCCGGTGCCGGAAAGCAAACCATTGCCATGCGAGGGTACCGTCTTAGACTACCCGCCGCTGGAAACGGACACCGAAGTTACGACACGATGCTCGTCACCTGCCGTTGAGCATGCTTTTCGGTGAGCGCGGTCTCGCGAGCTTCGTCCTCGACGCTGAGTTGTGCGGCGCCGGCGAGGATCTCGGAGGTTCCCTCGAGGTGCTGGGCGTCGACTGGGATTCCAAGTCACTGGTCGAGGCCCGGGGCTGGAGCGGGCGACCCGCTGAATTTGAGCCCCCGGCTCGCCGGGGGCTCAAACAAACCGTCCGGCAGAAATTCTCAAGGCCCATCAGCCTTGGTTGACTCCGCCTCGTCGCCCGGTAGCGGATGTGCCCGCTAGGGCGCAGAGACTCTCGTCATGACGTGCGGGAAACGGTCGGCTGCTCGCTCAGTGCATCGAGGACCTCGGGATCGTCAATGAGGCCGCCACCGCGAACCGTTGCGCCGATCGTAAGTGCCGCCGACACGAGCACGATGTTCTTGAGGATGTATTGGCCTTCAAGTGTCGGCACGAATAGGCGTGACCAGGTCAGCTCCGGAAACAGAAATAGGGGTGTCACCGTCCCGAGCATTTGCCCGACGAGCAGCAACAGAGTGAGGCGCATGAACTTGCCTGTTACGAGCCCGATCCCAATCGCAGTTTCGAGGATCGCCAGCAGGACACGGCCGAGGTCTTCAGTTATCAGACCAAAGGAAAGCCGGTCAATCGTCTCCGTGGCGAGCTGGTCGGCGGAGCTCAGGCCTGGCCAAAACTTGAGGACTCCAAACCAGATGAAGAGGACGCCAATGCTGATGCGCAAGAGCGACAGTCCGTGCCCCGCCAGCCAGTGGGTTACTCGGCGGTCTAACGCCTGGAACGCTGTTCGATCCATAGCGGCAACGCTAGCCGCTGGCGGCGGTGTACTGGAAGTCGCAGCGTCGAGGGATGTTGACCTCCATAGCCTTTCCTCCCGGTTCGATACTCACCACGGCTTCTCGGCACAGCGGTCTCACCTTGGTGTGTGCCGCCGGCGCCCGAGCAGACCGTCTCAGTCCGCGGACGGCAACTCGGCCGGATCGTAGGGTTTGATGGACTGAACCATGTGTTCTACTACCCCCAGGCGTATCTCGTTCTCGGAGATGGCGTCGACCCAGTTGATGGGTATTGCCTTGCGGACCGGATTGAACCCGTCATCGGAAATCACGATGTGGGTCGCCAAGCCAATGTCGGTCAAGATGACTTCCTCGAGCCGGCCAACCTCGCGCCGGCCCGTTGCCAAGACGGGAATACCCGGTTTCAACGCGACCGCCCGGTCGGGGATATTCCGTTCAGTCACCGTGCGCATCGTGGTCTCGTACGTGGGCGAGGCGACGCCGTATGGTCCGTACCACACGAATGGGAAAGGTCCATGTGCGGTTCCAGCCGAGGCGGGTACGTCCTCGATAGGCTCCTCAAGCGGGACATAGTGGTACTCGAGGAAGGGCGGGAACCGGTCGGGATCGACGTCCTGGTCTAAGTTGATGCGTTCCTCGGTTGCGGTGGCGACGACGTCGATTGGGATCACTTTGTCCTCAGGAAAGAAGATGCCCTTGCGCACCACGATGTGCGACACCATGCGGGTGAGTGGGTCGATGACGATGTGATCGACTTTGCCTAAATGCTCGTCGTGTGCGGTGAACACTCGAGCGTTCTCGTTAACCTCAAGCACGTGATCCTTCCTTTATGGACGTAACTATGAACCTACCTGAGTGTCATGATTGGGGCGCAGTTGCTGGTCGGAGTCGCTCTGAACCCGCGTGCCGTCGGTGGCTTTTTGGGGTTATGCGCCCCGACCTCTAACTGCGCCATATACATCGAACCGGTGGCGGGTTCTGGCTTTCGCCCAAGGTGGCGAGCGCCCCTAACTTGGTTGACGACATGACGCGCTCACTTCTACCCATCCGCGACCGCAGATGCGTAGTCTTGATGGGGCTGCTGGGAACGGGGGTGTCGAGTTTGAGCCTACTGCGTTGGTCAATTGGGCCGACGCCATCCACGTTCGACCCGCACCGGCGTCGGGGTGTGGGCTCAATTGCAGGAAGTCCGGGGTTGACTTTCGTTCGGTGTCATTGGCTATGCTCGGTGTTATGGGTGAGATTCGCGTGAACGCAGATATAGACGTGATCTCAGCGGCGGATGTCACGTCGCTGGGCATGGCTGAGGGTCCGTGCGTGTCGATGTTTATGCCGACGCATCGTTCCGGCAGGGAGACGTTGCAGGGTCCGATTCGATTGCGGAACCTCATCAACTCGGCCCGTGGCGAGCTGTCCGGTTTCGACGTTGCCGAGACGGTCATCGAGGCCATCCTGGCACCGTTGGAGTCGCTCGTCGACGACCACGGGTTTTGGCAGCACACGGCAGACGGGCTGGCGCTGTTCAGCTCGACGGGACGATTCGAGCGATACCGGGTTGCGCTGTCATTGACTGAGGAGGTCGTCGTTGCCGCGTCGTTCCGAGTTCGGCCGGTGTTGTCGGTGGTGTCTCGCGACGAGTCGTTCTTTGTCTTGTCGTTGAGCCAGAACGAGGTGCAATTGTTCGAGGCCACGAGTTCTACGATCACCAAGTTAGACCTGGGGTCCGCTGCGACATCGATGGACGAGGCGCTCACGCTCGAGGATCCCGAGCGGCAACTCCAGTCTCACTCGACGGGCGGAGGGGGCGTCGAGTTCCATGGCCATGGCGCCGGGGCCGAGCTCGACAAGACCGCGATCCAACGTTTCCTGCGTGCAGTAGATCGTGGTGTTTGCGAACGGTTGGGTGACGCACACGAGCCGCTCGTGTTGGCGTGCGTCGACTACTACTTGCCGTTGTTCCAGGCGGTCACTCGATACCCGAACGTGTTCGACACTGCGGTGACGGGTAACCCTGAGCATCGTTCCCCGACCGAACTTCACGCCGACGCGTTGCGGTTGATCGAGTCACCGACCGGCGGCGAGGGCCATCCTGGCATCGACCGATATCGAGCTGCCGTCGGTGCCGGTAAGACCGTCTCCGCGATCGTAGATCTCGTGACCCGAGCCCGTGAGGGGCGCATCGCCACCTTGCTGGTTACCGATGTGGCACCGGTGTGGGGTCGCGTTGCGCCTGACACGGGCACGGTGTCGACGTCGCAACGTGCCTCGATCGAGGACGAGGATCTGATCGACCGCGCGGTATTCGACACACTTGCGAAGGGCGGCGAGGTCTTCGTGACTGATGTGGCGACACTCGGAACCGCCACCGGCGTGGCTGCGACGTTGCGTTACTGAACGCCGGACCCCAACCAGGAGGACGAGACGAGCGACGAAGCCACTGCCACGGTGGAAGCGAGCTTGCGACTCGGAGGGCAGACGCGACCTCATCCGCCAGTTGACCGACGCAAAGAACCGGACCGAACCGCGTAACAACCCCTTGCTATGTGTCACTGAACGGCGCGAGCGTTGAACGACGAGCACGAACAGCGAGTCGGATTCTCCCGCGGGCTATGGGCGGTCGGCCGCGGAATCTTACGCGCCATCGGCGAAGTCGCTGTGATCGCCGTGTCCCAGCGGTAAGTGGTGGTCGCTCATGAAGAACTCGTCCTTGTCTCGACGAAAGTCGAGGTAGTCCTGGATATCCATAGGCGGGGCAACGGCAAGACTTCGCTGCGGATTCCCGCACCGATATACTCTGAGCCATGGCCGGAGACAGCGGAACCCCACTCCCGAAGAAACTGGGTATCAAGGAAGGAATGACTGTTGCCCTCCTCAATGCTCCGAACTACTTCAACTTCGACCTCGGTGACTTGCCCGACGATGTGGAAGTCCTCCGCGACTCCGACGCCGCGGCGGCGGACGTCTTCATCATTTTCGCCAACCGCGCCGCCGAGGCGGAGCGTGGCTTCCAGCGGGCGATTACCTTGCTCCCACCGGACGGGTCGATATGGATCGCCTGGCCCAAGAAAGCATCGGGAGCGGAGACCGACATCGTCGAGGGCACCCTGCGCGACCTATTCCTGCCCACCGGACTGGTCGACAACAAGGCCTGCGCCATCGACGAGACCTGGTCGGGGCTCAGATTCGTGGTGCGCAAGAAGAACCGGCCCGGATGGAACCAACCGGGCAACTAGCGAGATCTTCGTCTTAGCCTTCACGTCATGCGACGGTCGGTCCCAGGAGGTCACGATCAGCAGACATCTTTATCCTCCCATCACGGACTACGGGCTGGTCGGCGATTGCCACTCATCGGCTCTCGTTTCGCGGCAGGGGTCGATCGATTGGTGTTGTATGCCTCGCTTCGACTCACCGAGTGTTTTTGGACGATTACTCGATTGGGAGAAGGGGGGGCATTGCTCCATCACGCCGACGGATCGTCGGTTCGAGACCTCTCGCCAGTATGTCGACCGGACGCTTGTGCTGGAGACTGTGTTTCGAACCGGGGAAGGAGAAGTCCGGCTCCTGGACTGCATGGTCATGCGCGAGGGTGGGCGACAACGGCCACGCCGACAGCTACTACGAACGATCGAAGGGGTAAAGGGATCCGTTGAGCTGGAGATTGGGATAGTACCCCGCCTGGAATATGGAGCAGTCAAGCCGTGGGTCTCCTCATATCCAGACGGTGTTTTTACGGCGCTTGGTGGCCACACGGGGTTGGTTGTCTCGGGGACGATTCCGCTCATCATCGGATCGGATCACGACCTCACCGGCGTGTTGCGAGTGGATCAAAGAGAGAGCTACGTCCTGTCGATCGAATTTGCCCGACCGGAGACGGTCGACCAGGGCCCGGGTGACGTGGCAGACCGCAAGGAACTCCAGCAGCGAGTCGAGGAGACCGTAGCGTGGTGGGAGAGATGGTCGGACAAGATCGACCGTCAAGCGTCTGACTCTGAGATTCGTTCGGCCATCGTCTTGAAGGCACTGTCGAACGCTCCAACCGGTGCCTTCGTGGCCGCCCCGACCACTTCGCTGCCTGAGGCAGTGGGCGGGGAGCGTAACTGGGACTACCGCTACAGCTGGGTACGGGACAGCGTGTTCTCGGTAGAGGCTCTCGCAGATCTCGGCTGCGAAGCGGAGGCTGAGGGGTTTCGCCGCTTCATCGAACGCAGTGCGGCGGGAAGCGCCCCTGAACTGCAATTGATGTACGGGGTGGGAGGCGAAACGCGCCTCGATGAAGTACATCTCGATGACCTCGAAGGCTACCGGCAGTCCAAACCGGTGAGGGTGGGTAACTCGGCGTACCGACAGACTCAGCTCGACGTATACGGGTATCTGGTCGACCTCGCTTGGTCGTGGCAGCTGCGTGGCCGAACCCCTTCGAACCACTTCTGGGAGTTTCTGGTCGACATCGTGGATACTGTCTGTGCCCGCTGGGAAGAACCGGACAAGGGCATTTGGGAGATCCGGGGCGAACCGGAGCATTTCGTCCACTCAAAGGTGATGTGCTGGGTCGCCATCGATAGAGGCATCAGACTCGCCGAAGCAGCCGCGAAAACGGCCCCTGTCGAGCGCTGGCGGACGGTGCGAGAAGACATACGCGCAGCAATAGAACGGCGCGGGTACGACGCAGAGCGGGGTATCTTCGTGCGTTCATTTGAATCGGAAGCGCTCGACGCGGCGCTGTTGCTGCTCCCCGTATTCGGTTTCGTGCTATGGGACGACCCTCGCATGATGCGAACCGCCGAAGCGATCCACGCCGAGTTGGGATCAGGGCATCTGGTCCGCCGCTATCTCACCGGAGATGGATTGGAGGGAAGCGAAGGAGCGTTCCTCGCCTGCTCGTTCTGGCTGGCACAGTGCTATGCCCGTCAAGGCCGGATCGAAGAAGCAACAAAGGTATTCGAGCTGGCCGCCTCGGCCGGCAACGACCTAGGCCTCTTCTCGGAAGAAGCCGAACTCGAGACCGGCGCAGCGCTGGGAAACTTCCCGCAAGCGCTCAGCCATCTGGCCCACCTGACAGCCATGCGGGCTATCCGAGTAACCGGCACCTGAACATGACTGTGCAGCCCGGCGCCCGCCGGCAGATCGAATTGGGACTCAGGGATGCTGTCGATCAGTTCCTTGATGACGTCCCATAAGGGTTGCAACCGGAGAGGGGGGGTATTCCAAAAGCCCCCGATAGGAGACCTTGGACTCCACGAATCCACACGAATCCACCACATGGCGAAGGTCGTAGCCATAGTTCCCAATGTCAAGCGAACGACCCTCGCTCAGATCTATGGAGCGACTCGTAGGTCGGTTTCCTCTTTATCGTCGAGCGGGTATAGAACTGGAGTTACTGGGAGTCGGTCGGTTCGATGTACGAACAGTCGGATCTGACCGTGCCTATTTCTCCAGCAGTTCAGCCAGGCTGTGCATTGAAGCTGCCTCGGCGGGACCGACCTTTGCCCTGGTCCAACATATCACCAAATATGGCGCGAGGCACGCACCTTTCGCCGCTATCGGCAGTTGTGATCCTGTTCCTCGGCGTCCCGTCCGCCCTCAGCGGGCCATGTAACCGCCATCGATGTAGAGCTCCAACCCGGTCACGAAGGCGGCGTCGTCGCTGGCGAGGTATGCGACACCGGCCGCGATCTCGTCCGGCAAACCGAGGCGACCCATCGGGGTGAGATCGATCATTGCTTGCTCAAAGGGGGTGCCTTTGGCTTGTTCGAGAAGCGGGGTGTCAATGAAACCCGGATGCACTGAGTTCACGCGGACTCCTTCGGTTGCCCAGTGCAGCGCGATGTTCTTGGTCAACGTGCGCACTGCTCCTTTCGCGGCGTGATAGGCAGGTGAGGAGCCGAAGCCGCCGCTGGCGCCGAAGATCGAACTGATGTTAATGACTGAGCCATTGGCTGACGCCTTCAATGCGGCCGCGGCAGTCTTCATGCCGAGGAATACTCCGGTCTGGTCGATGGCGATGGTGAGGTCCCAAGCGTCGAGGGTGGTCTCTTCGATTGCTTCCAGGTCTCCCATTCCTGCGTTGTTCACCAAGATATTGAGGCCTCCGAACTGTTCGACCGCCATCGCAACGGCAGCTGACCACTCATCAGGCGACACTACGTCGAGGTGCGCGAAGGCGGCTTTGCCGCCCGCAGCCACGATCGAATCGGCCGTGCTCTGTCCCGCCTCGTCGCTGATGTCCGTGACCAGCACCGCAGCCCCTTCATCGGCAAGACGCTCTGCTATGGCCTTGCCAATCCCGCTGGCTGCGCCAGTCACCAGCGCTACTCGTCCCTGCATGCGTTCCATCTTCGCTCCTTCTCGTTTTTGGCGGCCGACTTCCAGCTCCTCAAGACGCCGTCAGAGGCTGGGGTCCACGCTCGCGCAGGGCACGCGGGGCATCAAGGGCCGATCTGCCCTGTTTCACAGGCAAACAGAGCATTTCTTTGACCGTGACCGCGGGTGCCCACTTACGGCGGATCAGAAGGTTGGGGGTTCGAGTCCCTCCGTGTGTACGAGCGAACGGATGCGTCCACCAATTTCGAGGCGGCAGACGGGCGTGAGTGCCGCTTTCCAATGCCAGGTTCGGGTGCCACGATTTCCCTGTTTGGCGACGTAGTTTTGTGGTAGTTGGCGGACCGTACGATTCCGGCACCTGTCGGGCGGTAGAACGCCAGCGGGAAGGCCACCATGGAACTTCATCGCACCCGAGGTCCAGGCGTCGGCGACCTGGTCACGCTAGTCCGTAAGCCCAAGGTGAACCCCACCTCACCAGACCGTGTTCACCGCGAACTTGAATCGGCTCCTCAATCGCTCAGGGGTCGCTCCTTGACCATCGTTGGCTGGGTGATCCTGGTCGTCGCCCTTCTGATCATTGGATTCGTTCTGTTGCTCTAGTGGCGGTCGGACTTCCGTGGCAGGCGGACGGCGAGGCACGATCGATGACCCGATCCCCAGTCAACCCAACCTATAGGCATCCAAACCCAGCGAACGTTCGGCAGCGGGAAGCGTTCTCAAAGCTTGGATTTCTCGGATTTCTCGCCGTCAGTGGTGTGAGCTGGTTCAGCCATAGCCCGAGCCCGGTCCTTCTGGGGGTTCTTTGTGGTCGCTCTGGGCGAGAGGCCTCTCGATCCTCGGGGGAATCGCGACGTGCGCCCTCTCGGATCCGGCGACTTATGGCCCACTTCCAAGCCCTCCGGCCATTGGGCTATTCTGGCGTTCGAGGGTCGATTCGATGACTTGGCCGACCGGTGCTGACTTTTTGGGTGTATCAGCAGCGAGCGTCGGCCGATCTTTTGGAGGAATGCAATGCAAGGAGCGGAAGCCCCCACTATTTCTGCCCATGGTGCTGAGATGCCCGTCGTCGGGTACGGGACGATGCTCTACCCCGAACCCGAGCGGGCAGTCGAGCTGATCGTCCATGCGCTTCAAGTCGGCTATCGCCACATCGACACCGCCCGCAAGTATGGCTCTGAGCAATGGGTGGGGGAGGCGATCCGCTCGTCGGGCGTGCCACGCGACGAACTGTGGGTCAGCACCAAGGTGACCGAGGAGAACGCCAAGGCCGACGACTTTGCTCGCTCGGTCGACAAGAGCCTGAAAACGCTCGGTCTCGATTACGTCGACCAGCTGCTCATTCACTGGCCCCAACCGGCCGTGCCACTTGAAGAGACGCTCGGGGCGCTCGCCAAAGCCAAGCGCGATGGCCTGACCCGACATGTCGGCGTGTCCAACTTTACGGTGGCGTTGCTCGACGAGGCGGTCGCCAAATGCTCCGAACCGATCGTGACCAACCAGATCGAGTACCACGCCTACCTCCGTCAGGACAAAGTACTCGCGGCTTGCGCCCGCCACGGCGTGATCGCCACCTGTCATGTCCCGCTGGCCAGAGGTCAATTGCTCGACGATCCGGTGATCAGCGAGATCGCCGCCGTGCACGATAAGACGGCTGCCCAGGTGGCGCTGCGGTTCCTCGTCCAGCAGCCCCAGGTGGCCGTGGTGCCACGGGCCCTCGAATTCAGTGAGATCGACGAGGACATCGACCTATTTGACTTCGAACTCAGCGCCGAAGAGATGTCGCTGATAGGGGCGTTACGTGACAGGAATCTTCGCGTTGTCGACCCCCCGACTCGTCGCCCGGTATGGGACGTCGGATAGAAACCTAGGCGGGGTTCGACCGGTCACCGGTATCGAACGGATACGGGTCAGAGAGTCTTTGCGGATGGGGTCTATAGATGGCCGGCTCGATTCCTGTATTGCAGGCTACGATCTCCGCTCAGTGGTCGCAGGAGCTCCAGCCATTGATGTCACTTTTTCGTCGCAGGCGGGGCAGATCACATCTGGCTGGACGGTGAAGGGCCGAGTTCGGCGTCGCTAAGAAGGTTCAACAGTTCGCCGATGGTCGGTTCGCCGCCGCCATTGGCGGGCAATGGAAGATGTTCCTGGATGTGGTACCGGTTGCGGCGTCCGTCTCGTTCTTTGACTACGTAGCCCGCCTTGGCTAGGTCGGCCACGATCGCGTAGGCGGTGCGCTCGGTGACGTCCATTTCTGAGGCGATATCGCGAAGACGCGCGTCGGTGTCGCGCGCTATAAGCAGCAACGCCCGAGCGTGGTTGGTGAGAAAGCTCCAAGTTGACGGCATGGAACAATAGTAACATGAAACTAGAAATAAATTGCTAGTTTCTATTTTCTACGGTATAATCGCGAATAGAAAGCATCACCCGAACAGGGCGACGCCGTGGACGCAGTGAAGGGGTCTAAATGGATATTGAGTCCAATAAGTCTGTAGATATTGAGTCCAATAAGTCTGTAACGGTCGACGAGCGAGACGAAACGGTGGCTGCACCAGCACCAATCGCCGAGTCCGTTGCGTCTGTGCCAGTTACGTCAGGCGTTGTTTCAGCTCGGGCCGAGACGGTCCGCACGATTCGCACAGCGAATTACACACCGTCGGCTGTCGTTGCGGCGGTCGTCGCCATTGCCATGTTGGTCCTGGGCGGGATCGCCGTGGCCCGTGCCGGGATCGACGGCAGCCTTGGGCAGCCGGTAGTCACCGTCGCAGGATTTTCCGCGACTGCGCTGCTGGGGCTGATCGTGTTCGGCTTTGGCGCCATGTTGCTCAGCGCGGCGCTCGCCAGGCAGCAGCGTTCAATTCTGACTTTGGGGATTCTTGGCGGCGTCGCCGGCTTGATCGTCGTGTTCGAGCCAACTGTCGGCGGCGAGTCCCTGCCGATAGAGCGCAGGCTTGCGATATTGGCCGTGATCGCCATGGCTGCGATCGTCGTTTCTGCCCTTTTGCCCACCGTGTCGCGCGTCAACACACGCCAAACCACCGGAGTCACTTAGCCCCACATGGTCACTTCGGTGACAACAAATCGATTCCCTCAAAACATATGACTCGATCTCAGAAAGGTAGGAAGGAAAGATGAGCACCACTGGATGGATCATCCTCATTGTCGTGCTATTCCTGGTATTCGGCGGCGGCTTCGGCTGGAGTCGTCGCGGTAGGTAGGCCACAACAAATCGATTCCCTCAAAACATATGACTCGATCTCAGAAAGGTAGGAAGGAAAGATGAGCACCACTGGATGGATCATCCTCATTGTCGTGCT
>JAENVV010000243.1 GCA_016650365.1 Acidimicrobiia bacterium | reverse complement strand
TGCCAGCCCGCCACC
Source organism: Acidimicrobiia bacterium (assembly GCA_016650365.1). NCBI lineage: Bacteria > Bacillati > Actinomycetota > Acidimicrobiia > Acidimicrobiia bacterium. The sequence continues at coordinate 2,749 of JAENVV010000243.1, read as the reverse complement.
CCACCTACTACCAAGGGACCGGCTGCCAACCAACTCGGAGTGGTGCCGCCTAGAACGAGAGGCGCGACACCAAGTGCCAATTCCGCCACTACAGAGAGCCCCAGACCCAGGCGAACAAGAACCAAACTCAACACGGCAACGTATGGAGTCTCCGAGGTGTCGTGCACGTACAGTTCTGGCCGAATCATCGTCGCGCCTTTATGGGCAGGTCTCGCCTTGGTAATGTAGCTGAGAATCTCTGATGTTGCCCCGGCCGATCCATGGTTCCCCTTGGACGGCCGTTCCTACCTGGCACCGAACTGGTCGGCAGCTCGCTTCAGGGACATCCCGAAGACGATCTCCTCGAATCCTGACGCGTTCTCTTTGTCACACCCTATTGCACGACTCGCTCGCGAGTGTCGGGGCGCAAAGAAACAACTCAACTCACGGGTCGGGGCAACCGACTAATGAAGAAGGAAGATCTTGACAACCCCGCATAGGACGAAGCCGCGCAAGTCCCACCGTTCTTCTCGCGAACGCGAAAGGACATTACATGTGGGCCAAGATGACGGCGTCGGCTTCCGACGTGATGGTATTGCCTCTCTTGAACCAGCCTGTCCAGCTTCGCTCACGGTCAGATAGGGGTGCGCACGATCGGCGGGAAAGCCGCCTGAGCAGTCTGAGAATCCTGATCCGGGAAGGCTTATATCGGGTCCCGGCCGGAAAGGTCGCCGAGCGTATCGTGAGCGACCCGGCCTTCCTCGCCAAATGCACGACCCGGTCTGAACGATTTGCTGATCTCAGATGAGGGCGATGTCAAGGTCCCGCGCAGTCGGGCGCCTCATCCGGCGCTTTGAAACGTTGCTACCTGGCCGGGCTGCGGACGGATCGTCGGTCGGTCCGTTCATCGAGCGCAGTCGCGCCTCCTATGGGAGAACCCGGCTGTGGATGAACGCGACCGGGGCGGTGCTGCTTATCACGATCAGTTTGTTGCAGGGGTGGCCTCTAGGGTTGCTTTTAGCCGTTATGCCCGGGACGCTGGCAGTTGACGCCTTCTTTCGGCGGGGAAGTCGCACCGGTAGGCAAAATGGCCTGGTGGCCGACATCGTCGTGATGGGGGTTTCGATGGTTGCGATCGGTATCCCCGGTGTTGCAGCGGCGCTGGCGATCCTGGCAGCGTTCCTGGTTGCCATACTCCTCGACCGTCGGATGACAGTCCTTTTATCTGGCTACATCCTTGCTTGCGTAGCGACGGTCTCCGTGACCGATTCGTTTGAGATCGGGTGGTCCTTGGCGGTCCCCAAAGAGGCTCCTTGGGTGGTCCTCACCACCATGTTCGTATTCGTTGTGGTTTCGGTGGTGTCGCGTCGGGTGGTCGAGACGATCGGCGAGTTGGAGAGCCAGCGGGCCCAGTTCATGGGCGGGATAGTTCACGACCTCCGCAACCCGCTCACCGGTGTGGTCGGCGCCGCGGCGGTACTTCGTGATGTACGAGAGGACCTCAGCGAAGAAGAGGTAACAGAAATGATCGACATGATCCTCAGTCAGGCAGCCGATGCCAACCGGATGGTCGAAGACCTGCTTATGTCTGCCCGTCTTGACAATTCGAGCGTGATTTTGGAGACCAAGACCTTCGACATCGTGCAACTAGTCCAGGAAGTAGTCACTGTAATGTCGACAGGCGGAAACAGCACCGTCGATCTCGTTGCGCCTGACCGACTAATCCTGGCATGGGGCGACCCGATGCGGGTCAGTCAGGTCATCCGAAACCTGGTAAGCAACGCCTCCCGCTACGGCAACGGCCACATTCGTGTCATGATCGAGGACCGGCAAGATGTGGTAGCTGTCCAGGTTCTGGACGACGGGCCGGGGATCACCCAAGAAGACCAGGGGAGCCTCTTCGAGCCGTTCACCCGGGCGTCGCAGGGCCGCAAGCTCGAGGCGTCGGTGGGCCTCGGCCTGTCGGTGTCACGAAGGCTCGCCCGCCTCATGACAGGCGAGCTTGCCTACCGACGTGTCGGTGCTGAAAGCATCTTCGAGCTGACCATTCCGGCGCCGGCGCAATCGTCCAGTCCGAACATCGCGAGAATGAAAGCTATTACCACCGACCTTGCTGAGGTCTGGTTGGGCGACGACGGCGTTCTCCGAGTGGACTACCACCCGGGAGCCGGCCTCGACACTCTCGAGCACGCTATTGGCGTCGTCGCAGCATGCGCTACGATCGCGGACGGTCAGAAGCCGCCAGTCATGGTCATCACCGGCGGTGCCCGACCCGACAGCAAAGCCCGGAGGCTCTACACAACAGAGTTGCCCTCCATCGCCCACGCGGTCGCCATCGTCGTCGCAGGTGCACCCCTCGTGACCGGGACCGCCAACCTGATCGCAACCCGGATGAGCCACAACCTCTCCATCCGAGTCTTCGACAACCAGACCGAAGCCCTCGCATGGCTCACCCACCAACCAAACCCTGACACCCACCCCGCTCCACAAACCCACGAGACCGTCGCCGCCGACGCCCACTGATTCCGGCTCCTATCTCCCCATCCACGGCCTGAGAGAACCGCCACCAGAACGCCGCCCGGGCATAGTCCTGGTGCAGGTTGTGATACATGCGGCCCAGCTCAGTCATGACGCGCGTCCGCTTGGCCGGATCGTCCTTGTGCAGCGTCAACAGGTGATGCATCAGCTTCACCCCCTCGCGCCACTTGCCGGGGTTGGCGTTGATGATGTCCCAGACGTATTGCCCAACGTTCTTCTGATTATTCCAGCC
>JAENVV010000242.1 GCA_016650365.1 Acidimicrobiia bacterium | reverse complement strand
GCGAGACGTCAACCGAGGAGAATTGCCAGTTCGGCGTCCGTTGCCCCGGCTTCACCGAAGGCGGTCTCCAGCGACAGGTAGGCCCCCTGTCGTCGGGCCGACTCGACGGCTCCGAGGACGACCCCCATCGCTCTCAGGCCGTCCCAGACGTCGACGGTCATCTCGCCAGTGCCGAGTGCGGTGGCGCCCAGTTCGTCCAGCTGATCTCTGAGAGGATCGCCTGCGTCGAGAGCCAGGGGTTCAGGGTCGGCGCCATCGACGTCGAGGAGGAGCTCGGAATGGTGGTCGAAGTCGGGTTTGGTCCACCAGGCGTGATTGGCCGTGAACAGCAGGTTGCCTTTTGTCGTCAACAGATCGAGGGTGTAATTGCTTGGCGTCGACCAGTTGGTGCCTACCACCGAAGTTGCACCGGAGGCGTGCGTCATGGTCACAACGGCTGTGTCCGGTATGTCCGGACCGACCACTCCGTACGAAAAGCGAGCGTTGAGCCCCACGGCTGGTCCGACCAACGACAGGAGCGTGTCCACGGGATGGATGCCAACCTGGATGAGCACGCCTGCCTCCGAACCCTTCGCTGAGCGATGCCAGGCATCGGGTTTCATGGCCGCGCCGCGAGCATTCGAGAAATTGGCATAGGCGAGCCGAATTGTGCTGTCGTTGTGGGAGAGCCAGTCGGCGGCGGCTCGATGGCCGGCCAGGCGTCGAGGGTGGTGAGCCACCCCGAGTCCGATCCCGAATCGTTCCACCGCCCGGGCGAGCTCGAGTCCGGTGGTCAGGTCGACCGAGATAGGTTTGTCGACGAGGACCGGCTTCCCGGCGGCAAGGGTCGTCAGGGCCATTTCGACGTGGAGGTCGTTCGGGGTCGACACGACTACCGCCTGCACCTCCGGGTCGGCCAGGAGCGTTGCGATGTCGGGGGAGTGGCGGTCGATGCCGAACTCGGCTGCGAAGGCCGCTCGCCGGTCTTGGGACCGGGCCGCACAATGGACCAGTCGGACGGTGTCACTCCGAGCAGCTGCTCTCGCATGAGCTCCGGCCCACCGGCCGGTCCCGACGATTCCGATGCCGACGGTCATCGGCGATGACCAAGGCGGGCTGACATGGCGGCGGCAGCCGCTTTAACCCCCGCCCCGACGCGGTCAGGATCTGAGAACCGATCTACCGGGCTCGTGAAGACGATAGATCCGATGCAGGTCCCCGATTGGTCAAAGTATGGAGCGGCTACGGCGACGCCCCCCTCAACCCGTTCGCCCAAGCTCACCGTGTAGCCACGCTCGGCGTCTGCCTCGGCCATGTCGAGAATCTTCTTTACTTCAGTGGTCGTCTTGGAAGTCAACCTGGGAAGGGGTCCGCGACCCAGGCGTCGGGCGGCATCGGCTCGCGACATGCCAGACAGGATGGCCCGGCCGGCAGCACCGGCGTGAAGCGGCACGGCCCGACCGAGGTCGGCGACATATCGCAGTGGTTTGGTGCTCTGCTCCTCGTACAGGAAGACGGCTGAGTCGCCATGAATGGCGCAGACGTAGCACGTCTCGTCGAACTCTTTGACGAGGGTCACGAGGGCGGCATGGGCGGCGGCCGGGAGAGTATCGAGGGCTCCGAGCAGTCGGGCGATCTCAAACAGTCTCGGTCCTGGTTGATACCCGGCTTCCAGTCGTTCGACCACGCCAAGTTCGGAAAGCTGAAGGAGGATCCGGCTGACTGCGCTTCGATCTATGTCGATCGTTCGGGCGAGTGAGCGGGGTCCGACCGGGCCTCCTTCGTCGACCAGGGCCTCGATGATCAGAATGGCGCGTTCGAGCATGGTGCGGCTCGGGGCGGGCTGGTCTGGTTCGGTGGCGGATTCGGGCATTGTCTCTCAGTCAGGTTTTCGATCGAGCGTAGTCGTCCAAACGAGTGTGCATCCAGACTCGATAGTACGAACTGTAAGCACACTCGATGAGGATGGTGGTGTCAGAGCGGGCGGAGGAAGTCCTGGGCGTTTTCGCTCAAGACCCGGTTGCGGTCGCTTTCGGATAATTCGACGGCATCGACTCCGCCGACCGGGTCGGTTGACGCCATGTCGAACGGATAGTCACTTCCGAGCACCACCTTGTTCCATCCGATTCGCCTGCCCAACAACTCAAGCGACAACGCGTCATGGGTAAGTGAATCGATCCAGAACCGGCCGAAGTATTCGCTGGGAGGAGTGTCCTTGATGAATTCCTGCGACTCGGTTCTTTGGGCCCAACCGTGATCCCATCTCCCTAGCTGATAGGGCGTAAAACCGCCGCCATGAACGAATCCGAACCGCAGGGTGGGATGGCGATCCATGACCCCACCGAAGATCAGTCGGCCCATGGCAATGGTCGACTCGAGGGGGTTGCCGATGAAGTTCTGGAGGTAATACTTGGTGAGACGATCGATCCCGGCGATAGACCGCTGGTCGGGATGCAACCAGACCGGAAAGTTGTGGCGTTCAAGCGCCTCGAAGACCGGCCCGAATGATGGGTCATCGAGATCGGTACCTGAAACGTTCGTCCCGATTTGGATACCGCGGACCCGGGGGAAGGCGCTCAATCGCTCGACTTCGGCCACCGAGGCCTCGATGTCCTGGAGGGGGAGCGTCCCGAACACCTGGAAACGATCCGGGCGGCTGTCGCTGAGCGCGAGCAGGCCATCGTTTTGAATCCTGGCGAAGTCGATACCCACCTCGTTGGGCACGTGATAATGAAAGTTGGGTGGCGGAATGGCGATGACCTGGACGTCGACTCGCTGTTCGTCCATCTCTCGAAGCCGCATCGCCGGATCGAAAATCGCATCGGGGAGCGGACCAAGCCGTTCGCGGGCGGGGTACTTTAACCACTGGCGGCCGCCGTCGGCGATGAGAACCGGTCCGTGGTCAGGCTGAGCTGCCTGCATGGCTTTGAGCGCATCGGGAACGATGGCGTGCGCGTGCAGGTCGATCGTTTCTGGCATGGTCTCTCCTTGTTGGCTGCTTTACGATTCTGCTTTGGCGGGGATGCCGCCCATCTCGACGAACCGGTAGCGTTCGGAAAGAAGGGGAGACAAGGGGCGTCGTTTCTCAGGGGGATAGGCAATCCACAACCGCAAGAGGTGGCGTTTCCGTTCGGGTTCTTCGTAGTCTTCGAACTCGGAGCGGGCGTGCAACAGGACATGATTGTTGAGAAATTGCATGTCGCCTTCCTCAAACGACATTGCCAATCGCAGCTCGGGGCGGTTGGCGACTTCCTGAACGAAGTCGAGGGCTTCGTCCTGTTCGGGAGTGAGGGCGAACGCCGGGTTGTGCCTGACGACGGTCTTGAAATATTGCCGTGAAGTGAACCGTGACGTCACCAAACCGCCCGCCTCGCTGAACATCGGCGACTGATACCACCCGTCCTCACCGATTGGTTCCTCGCCCCGCCAGTCGAGATAGAACGGGTCATACAACACATCAAGAAGGTCGGGCCGTTCGGCGAGAACGACATTGTGAACGGAATGGGCACTCACCAACATGCTCTCCCCGCCGGACTTGGAGGTCCGCAGGCAAAACAGGCCGAGGATGTCGACCGGAAGCTGGTCGGCATGAAAGTCGAGCTTGGCAGCGGTCTGGTACGCCCGGGCGGTCGGGTCGTTGAACGATCGACCCTCATCGCGCACATGCCCGATGAGATGCCCGCGGGTGTTCTGCGAAATCGGGGTTCCCAAATGCATGGCGATTCCCCAGTAGATGAGGACGCACTCTTCGGTGGTGTATCGATCTCGCGGTAGCCCGCGAAGCAACGCGAATCCCGGCCCGTTGGCCAGCGCATCTGGTATTCGTGCCAGAAGTTCCGAAACGGTTGGAAGGGGGAACTGTTCTTTGGAGAATGGAACTTCGAGCCCGGCCGATTGGACCGATCGCAGGGCGGCGTCGATTTCTGAGACCATGTTCTCGTCGATCCGGTGGATCCATGTATCGGTGGCTGCCAGGTCGGGTCCCAGCCAGGTGGCGGGACCCGCGATCGGTTTGCGGGACGTCATCAGGTCCTCCTCAGTGGTGCGATGAGATCATTGGTAGTGAGGTTCTCAAGGTTGTCGATAGCCGCGTACACGGCTTGGCGGGTGGTTTCGTCGTGGTTGGGGCTCAGTTCCGCGAATTTCGCCTGGACTTGTTCCATCGACATGGGGCGTTCCTTTTCGCCGAGCATGTGCTTGCTGTATAACTCGGTGACTTCTCCTCCGACGTCGATGGTGACCCGTCCTGGCCAGAACTCCGGGTGAATCGCATCGAGGTCATCGGCCTGGTGGACATCGGTGACCGACATGATTCGCTTGAACTCATCCGACAGCCCGCGCTCCAGAACGCCGGCGAAGTCGTCCATGCCGGCCCTTCGTTCCGTGATCGCCAGAGCGGCGGCGAAGGGGCCGCTGAACTGGGCGTCGACCGACGACGTCGGATTTCGTTTCGCTTCGATCGGAGATCCGCACAACTGCACGCCGTAGGTGGGCATGTCGATGACGATTGAACGTACCTGAGTCGGATCAATGGGGTGGTCGTCTGTCATACCGAGCAGGAGATCGAGCGTCTGGTGGGTGTACCGGCACAGTGAGTAGGGCTTGATCGCAACTTCCATCGTCTCAAAGCTCGACCCGAGCGTGGCCGTGGCGGCCTCCGGCTTGGGTCGAAGGGCGTAGCCCTGCAGAAACCCCTGGGTGCCTTCAAAGACCTCGGCAGCTCCGATGAACCCGGTACTGGCCAACGTGGCGGCGATAAAGCCGGCGTGGGGGGCCAACCCGGTATGGGTGCGTTTGTTCCAGGCTCCGTTCAATACGTATTGCATGGATCCGGCCGCCTGGGACCCGTTCAGTCCCATCGCGTTGACGATTTCACCGGCGCTTTGACCGCGCAACTTGGCAACGATCGCTGACGAGGAAAACGTTGCGCAGGTGCCGGTGGGATGAAACCCCATCTCGTGGGACGAGTGCGGTCCCAGAGCCATCGCCAGTCTGCAGGCGATCTCATAACCAACCACCACCGCGGCAATCAGGTCTTTGCCGGACGATCCGTTCTCTTCCCCGGCAGCCAGAGCAGTGTTGACAACCGATGAGCCGGCGTGGATGACCCCTTTGGCATGGTGGTTGTCGTAATCGAGGCTATGGCTGAACGACCCGTTGGCAAGGCTGGCCCATTCGGGGGCCATCTGCTCGCCGGTCACCAGGACGGTCGCACCGGTTCCGGCCCGGTTCAGTTTACGAACGCCGGCCAGGATGGATGGCCCCGACTCAGACCACTCGTGCCCGCCGATGGCATTGGCCATGATGTCGAGGATCAGTTTCTTCGTGTGAGCCACCACTTCGGGCGGCAAGTCCTCATACGAGAGGCCGAGCGCGTAGTCGGCGTACTGTTCTGCAATGGTCACGGTGGGTTCCTCCGGCGGCGGCTAACCAGTTCCTATATTATGCAATATAGATAATCCAGCTCGTGCTCGTCGGAGGAGTCGCATGAAAATCCGGAATATTGAGGCAATTCCGGTCGAGGTGCCGGTCCGGCGACCTTTGAAGATGGCGGTCGCCACGGTCAATGTACGAACTTGCATCGTCGTCAGAGTGACCACTGACGACGGAGTGATCGGCCTCGGTGAGAGTGTTCTGGCGAGGTACTTTTCGGGAGAAAGCCTCGCTTCTGCAACGGACCTCATCGCCAACGAGTACGCCCCGGTGATGACTGGTCGGGACCCGCGCAGATTGCACGAGCTACGAACGCTGATGCGTCGGATCTCCGTGTACAACCATGGAGCCAGGGCCGCCGTGGAAATGGCACTCCACGACGTGGTGGCCAAGGCCGCCGGAATTCCGCTGTTCGAGTTTTATGGAGGGCGGTCGCGGGATTCGGTTCCGACCATCTGGCATGTTTCTGGAGGTAGCGCCGAGGAGATGGCCGGTGAGGCCAAAGCGGCCGTCGAGGAGGGGTATCCGCTGGTCAAAGTCAAGGTTGGCAAAGATGTCGACGCCGACCTTGCCGCCACCTACGCGGTTCGTGAGGCCATTGGTGATGACGTGATGCTGTTACCGGATGCCAATCAGGGTTGGGATGTGACCGACGCTCTCCGATATGTGCGAGGCGTGGCCGATGCCGAACCAGGGTTCGTCGAACAACCGGTAGCCCGGTGGGATCTGATGGGCATGGCCGAACTGGTGCGCAAGAGTCCGGTAACGATCGCCGGAGATGAGGGGATCTTCGATGCCCACGACCTGCACACCCACCTGGCGGTTGGGGCCGCCGGGGCGGTGGTCGCCAAGTTGATGAAAGCGGCCGGGCCGATCGGTGTTCAGGAGGTGTTCGCAGTGGCTGATTCCGCCGGGATCGGCGTACACTTTGCCGGCATGGCCGGACAGACCAGCATTTCGGCTGCCCATGCCGCCCACCTCGCTCTGGCGGTTCCGAACCTCCGGTTTGGATCGGGAATTTCCCCGCAATACCTGGCCGATGATGTGTGCACCGAACGTTTCTTGCCGATCGCCGGACACTTCTTCCCGTCCGATTCCCCCGGGGTAGGTGTCGAGATCGATGAGGAGAAGCTCGCCCGTTTCCGAGTGGATCTGTGACGATCCGGCTCGGTCTGATCGGTCTTGGCAACTGGGGTCACAAGCTGGCCGCCACCATTGGGAAGCTCGACGGAGTCGATCTGGCTTCATGTTTCGCCAGATCGATCGACGCTCGGGCGGACTTTGCCGACAGCTACGGATGCCGCCCGGCTCGTTCCGTCGACGATCTGCTCACCGACGACCTCGACGGGGTCCTGGTTGCCACCCCCCACTCCACCCATGTCGAACTTATCGAAGTGGTCGCCAGAGCGGGCCTGAACGTCATGGTGGAGAAACCGTTGGCCCTGACCGTCTCAGACGCCAGGCGGTGCGTTGTTGCCGCCGAAACGGCCGGTGTCATCCTGCAGGTCGCTCAGTATCGACGCCGGCTTCCCGCCACCAGGGCCGTTAAACAGCTGATCGACTCAGGGGCCATCGGGACGCTCTATCTCGTCGAGGGGCACTTCTCGCGTATTTGGGGTCCGCAAACCGAACGGCCCTGGCGAGACGATCCGACCGAGTCGCCGGCGGGGGCGATGACGGCGCTCGGAGTACACATGGCTGACAACCTGTTGTATTGGGCGGGCCCAGCCGTTCGACTGAGTGCGTTGAGTAATCGGATGGGGTTCCATGCGGGGATAGATGACATCACCGGGGCGCTCATCGAGTTCGAGTCGGGGGTAGTCGGCACCATCACCACATCGCTCAGAACGCCGAAGCTGGTCAATTGTGCGGCGCACGGTTCTCAGATCGTTGCCAGCAGCGAAATGGACGGATTGCAGCTGAAGACACTGACGGGGAACGACGATGAGGAGACCGACCGCCGCTACGAGCCGTTCGATGCAGTGGCCGACAACCTGGCCCATTTTGTCGAATGCATCCGTACGGGAAGCCAGCCCGAAACGGACGGGGAGGCGGGGGTCGCCGTCGTAGAGATCCTGGAAGCCATGACCCTTTCGGCAGCATCCAACGGAGCGACCGTTGAATTGGCTGATCTGCGCTAATCGCCGACGGAAGCTCCGCTGATGATCTGACCGATCCTGGTCGGGGGCACAACGGTCGGTACCGGCTCGGTTTCGGGCAGCATGCCCCAGACCCCGTACTGATCGGCAATCTCCACATTCATCGTCTGGAGTACCTCGACCGCCCAGACCCGGAACAGGTCAGGACCCTGGCGGGTGACGGCGTGCTCGATCACGGCGGGGCGAACGTCGCCGAGAGCGGGAGCATCGCGCTCGACTACCCACAGGAGGTGGACTCCGACGTCGCTGGTGACCGGCCCGTACGCTTCGCCGACCGGAGCGACCAGGACGGCGGCATCCATCCCGGTTGGGAGAGCGGCAGGTGCGGAACATCCGATATCGCCACCGGTTCCAACCCCACCATCCTCACGCCCGACGAACGGATCAATCGAAACATCGAGGGCGACATCGGCGAAGGCCTCTCCGGCGTCAAGGCGAGCTTTGGTTTCGTCATACAGGTCAGGGCTTTCCAGTTGAATCTGAAGGACGCAGACCCGGGCGTTGTCGATTAGGTACGCGTTGTATGCCTTGTCCAGGTCGAAACCCGGTGATTCGGACCGCACGAGATGAGCGCTCACCTGTTCGCGTATGGTGTCGAGTTCCGATTCCAGGCGGATCCTGGCGGGTCGCTCATTACGGGTGGCGAGACCCAGTTCGATTTCGTCTGGCGTACGCCACCGGGCGGTCCGGCCGGCATAGAACGACTCGACCATGGCTTCATCGAGGGAGATCCCGAAGTCGCGGTCGGCCCTGGCGATGAACGCGTCGTGCAACAGGAGCAGGAGAATGGAGCTCGCCAGCTCATCTTCATTCAGTTGGCTCATGTCGACGTGAAGGTCACTGAGTGCGGTTTCGCTCATGGTGGTGCCGTCGAGGGTGGCTACCGAAGACGATCCGCACGCAGCCAACGCAAGGCTCAACGAGAGGAGTATTGAGGTAAATCTCACCGGGCCACTCTAAACACGGGGCCGCAGGTACCTTTCGGCGTTGCCAAAGAGCACTGCCTCACGCTGTCCGGCCGTCATCGAGATCGAGTTGATGAATCCGACCGGGTCGGTCATGCCCATATCGAATGGGTAGTCGGTGCCGACCATGATGCGTTCCCAGCCGACCAGATCGGCGAGGAACCCAAGCGCCGCCGGTCGATGGACGAGACAATCGAACCAGAGTTGACCAAGAAGCTCGGACGGCAATTGGTCGGGGATGTTCTGGCGGGTTACGGCGCGCTGGCTCCAACCGTGGTCCCATCGCCCTGCCAGAAACGGTGCCACTCCACCCCCGTGAACGAAGCACCAGCGAAGCGCCGGAAACTTCTGGAGCAAGCCTCCGAAGACGACATTGCCGATGGCGATGGTCGTGTCTGCCGGGTTGCCGATCAGGTTGAACAGATAATGGTCTTTGAGCCGCTCCTTACCGACGACGTCGGCCTGATAAGGATGGACGAGCACCGGGAGGTTGGCTTGCTCAAGGGCCCGCCAGATGGGATCGAATTCGGGGTCGGCATGATTGCGCCCGGCGATATTGGAATCGATCATGACACCGCGTACCAACCGGTTGGGCGCCCACCGGGTGATCTCGGCCAGGGAGGTTTCCACTGCTTGCACCGGCAAGCTGATCATCACGGAGAATGCGTCGGGATCCGTGGCGGCGACGTTCACCATCGACTCATTCAACAGGCGAGCCAGCTGGCCTCCCAAGTCACCCGGTAGGTCATATGGGAACACCTGGGGCCGGGCGCTGAGCACCTGGTGGGTGACACCGGACGCAGCCATATCGGCCAACCGCCGATCAACGCTCACCATCCCGAGCGGAACCGGCCCGTTGACCACTCCGGACGGATACCGGAAGAACATGTGATCGTCGTTGCGATCGATCACGGGGATGTTGTCGTATAGCCGAGCCATGGTGGCCATCCCATCGGGGTCGGCGACATGGGCGTGGATATCGATGACGGTCAACAGGCCCCAGCCACGTTCATGACGTACCCGAGCATCATGTAATACCCGACCAGGGCGGCCAGTTCGACGACCTGTTCATTCCCGAGCGCCGCCTGGACCGCGGTGAATGTCTGGTCCGAGACGGTGCTCTCGGCGACCAGTTCCGTGACGAAGCCGACGATGAGCTTCTCGGCATCGGAGAGTTGCTCGGCGGAGCCCTGGAGGTATCCAAGCGCGGTCTCGCTCACGCCGGATCGTCTGGCGATATCGACGTGTGAGTCCCACTCGAACTGGCAGTTCGCCAGCGTGCCTGCGGTGAGGATGGCCAGTTCCCGATCGTGATCGGACAGACTCCCGTGGTAACGGATTCGTCCCCCGAGCTCGGCGGCCGGAAGGGCCAGCCCCGGAGCGTGGAGCAGCACTTCGTATGGTCTGATCATCGAGCCGCGGCTGTTGACGACTGCATCGAAGACACCCAGCCTGGCGGGGTCGAGACCGTCTCGCTCCGTGTACAAAGGCATGCGCGCCATGATTTCCCCTACGTCTCGATCTTGAACAGTCGGGCGGCGTTTCCACCCACGATTAGTTGTCGGGCCTGCTCGGTAAGTCTCGCTTCGGCGAGGAACCCCAGGGGGTCGGTCGGACCCATGTCGAACGGGTAGTCGGTGCCGAGCAACACGTGGTCTTCGCCGAACTCGTCGACGAGGTATTCGACCATCTTCGGTTCGAACACGGTCGTGTCGAAGTACAGGTTGTGCAGGTATTCGCTGGGTTTTCGCGAGATGTGATGGCGCATCTCTGGCCGCACGGTGTAGGCGTGGTCGGTTCTGGCGAAGTAGAACGGGAGGTAGCCACCGCCGTGAACGACCATCATTTTCAGGTCCGGGAACCGTTCCCAAACGCCACCGAGAATCATTCGCGAGACCGCCACCGTCGATGCCAGTGGCATACACACGACGTTGACCAGGTAGTAATCATTCATGCGCTGCCCGTCGGTGTAACCCTGGGGGTGCATGATGATGGTCATGTCGAGTTCGACGGCCTTTTCCCAGATCGGGTCATACCGCCGGTCGTCGAAGTCCCCGCCATTGACGTCCCCACTGATCTCGAATCCGTGGAATCCGAAGTCACGCTGAGCTTCGATCATCACCTCAATAGCCGTTGACGGATGGTCCATCGGCAGATTGGCAACGGCTGCAAAACGGGTCGGGTATTGCGCAATCACTTCGGCGAAGCGCTCATGTTGTATCCGGCATGCTCGCACGGCGTTTTCGGCATCGAGCCAGTAGAAGTATTGGGGTGGGACAATTGACAGCAACTGCATGTCGACGCCCTGCTTGGCCATGTCTTCGATCCGGGCTTCTGGTTCGCAGAACTTGTCGACCTGGGTGGCACGCAGTTCTTTGTTGTAGCGGATGCTCTCGGGAGGAGAGAAGAAGCTCCGTGGATCCATCTCCGGCTTGAAGAAGGGGTTGGCCAACGCTTGGCTGGCGGGCACCGACAAATGGCTGTGGGCGTCAATGACGATCGTTGCCGGCTTGGTGGCCGTGGTCGGTTTCCATTTCGGGCCCAGTTCGGGCCACCATTCAGTGGTCATTGATCCTCCATGGTTATGGTTCCAGCTGCTACCAAAGCAGCTATTTCTGGTTCGGTCAGCTGCAATTCGTCAAGAACTTCCCGGGTATGTTGACCCAGCCGGGGCGGTGCCAGCCGGATGTCGGGCGGAGTACCAAACATCTGAAAAGGTATGCCCGCCATGGCGATTGGGCCGAGATCAGGGTGGTCGACCTCGGTGACCATGCCCCGGGCCTTGCTCTGTTCGCTGGCCAGCGCCTCGGAAACCCGGTTGATGGGTCCAGCCGGGATTCCCGCCGGATCGAGTAGGTCGAGCCAGGCTGCCCTGGTTTTGGTCATCATCACCTCACGTATCAGACCATCGATGAGGTCGCGGTTCTTCACCCGGTCACGGTTGCGGCCGAACCGTTCGTCTGTGGCCCATTCCGAGTGGCCCACCAACTCGGCGAGGCGGGCAAACTGGCCGTCATTGCCGACAGCTAGCGCCAGTTCTCCATCCGACGTCGGGTACGTCCGGTAGGGAACGATGTTCGGGTGCCCGTTTCCGAACCGGCCCGCTTCCTCGCCGGACACGAGATGATTGGAGGCCACGTTGGCGAGCATCTGGATACCGGCGTCGTGCAACGACACCTCAGTCCGTTGACCCTTGCCCGTGCGGGTCACCGCGTCGAGCGCACCCAGGATGGCTATGGTCGCCAGCATTCCCGTGCAGATGTCGACAATTGCCACGCCGAGTTTCATCGACTCGCCGTCGGGTTCACCGGTAATGGCCATGAGGCCCGTCTCGGCCTGAAGGATGAAGTCGTAACCTGGTTTGCCCGCCTTTGGACCGGACGATCCGTACCCGGAGATCGTGCAGCGGACCACCCGGGGGGCGTGCTCATCAAACCATTCGTCCGTGAACCCCCAGCGATCAAGGGTGCCGATCTTGAAGTTGTCGACGACGATATCGGCACCGGTAATGAGCTTTCGGAGCACCTCGCGACCTGCCTCGACACCCAGGTCGAGGGTTACCGACCGTTTGTTGCGGTTGACGCCCAGGTAATAGGCCGACTCGGTTCCGGCGAATGGTGGCCCCCAACTGCGGGTGTCGTCGCCGCCGCCCGGTCGCTCGACTTTGATGACATCGGCGCCCATGTCGCCGAGCCACATCGCGCACAACGGGCCGGCGAGCACCCTCGTCAGGTCAACGACTCTGCGTCCGTCGAGAGCGCCCAAACCTAACCCCGGGCCTGGCGGGACGACTCACTCTGGTTCTGCCCGGTGTTGAAGGCTTCCATGTACGTGTCGAGTTCCGCCTTGTTGCGCTCACGGAACTGATGGAAGTCGGCGGGACGCTTTTCAAGGAAGGCGTTCATGCCTTCAAGGGACTCTTCGGTGCCCCAAATGTTGGCGAGCAGTTCCATGCCATGTTGCCAGGCGGGGTAGAGGGCGTCGGAGTCGTAATTCAGCGCGACCTTCGTGGCCCGGATCGTCGCCGAGCTGTAGCTCTTGATCTGGGCGACCACTTCCTCGACCCTGCCGAGCAGGTCGGCGGCCGGAACCGATTCGTTGGCGAGGCCGATTTGAGCAGCCTCTTTGCCCGAGTAGCGCTTGCACAGGAAGATCATTTCCTTGGCGCGCCGCTCGCCGATGAGTTTGCCGATGTATTGGGTGGCGCCCACCGTCGGGCAAGCCCCGACCCTGGCGCCCGTCTGACCGAAGATCGAGTCGTCGGCGGCAATGACCAGGTCGCACCAGAGCATCAATTCGTGACCGCCTCCCACGCAGGCGCCCTCGACCATGGCAACGACCGGGATGGGGAGGTTCCGGCAGGTCATGGCCACTTTCTGCATACGATCGTTCCACATGGCCGAGTTGGCCTTGTTGAGTTTCATCATGGCGTGGAAGTCTCCACCGGCGGAGAAGTGCCCGTCCACTCCGTAGATGACCGCCGCCACAATGGTGGGATCTTCACGGGTCGAGTTCAAGGCGTCGGCGATCTCGTCGAGGGTCTGTTCCCTGAATGCATTGCGCACTTCGGGTCGGTTGATGCCGATCCAGGCTGCATTATTGCGGACCTCGTAAACGATCTCTGAATAGGTCATGCTCTCCTCGATTTCCCTCGGTTGGGGCCAAAGTATATATTTTATAGGAACGGGCTGAATCCGGACTTGGGGATAACTTTGTCGACCGAGTTGGTGCGCTTGCGCTCGAACCACGAGGTACACATGAGCTGGTCCCTTACGCGACCCTTCGGAACTGCCGGCAGTCGCAATGAGCGGCTGGCCATCGCCATCGCCGTTGGGGCCATGGGGACCCTGGGGTTCTCCGTCACCTCGCCGATCCTGCCCGACCTGGCCGAGGCGTTTGGTGTGTCCAGGGGCGACATCGGCCTGGTTCAAGCCGCCGTGTCGATTCCGGGGATCCTGTTTTCGGCCCTGATCGGGTACTTTGCCGATCGGTTCGGGCGTCGACGGGTCGTTCTGACGGCTCTGACCATCTTCTCGATCTTCGGAGTCGGCGGATTTTTCGCGCGAACTTTCTGGGGTTTGGTGGCGATGCGCTTCTGTCAGGGAATCGGAACGTCGGGAATCCTCGGTCTCGGGATTGTGCTCATTGGGGACGCCTTTGAAGGAAGGGCCAGGACCAGGGCCATGGGCATCAACATCACTGGCGTTACGCTTATGTCGATGGCCGGACCGATCATCTCCGGTCAATTGGCCTTGGGGGGAACCTTCCGACCATTTCTCATATTCACGATCGGTGTCCCATTGTTGGCCTGGGCAACTCGCATGCCCTCGGACCCTCGCAAGGAAGCCGTTGCCCCACCCCTCGGGCATTTAGCCGATGCGCTGCGAGGTATGAAGGCCTCCGGCCGGTTGCGTGACTATCTGGGGTTGCTTGGCACCACCCTGGTGGCGGTGTTCATCCTGCACGGGTTGGGCCTCACCGTCTCGCCACTGTTTCTGGATCTCGAGTTCGGCGTCCCGGTCGACGTGCGCGGGTTCATCGTGGCGTCGTTCCAGTTCGGCACCATCCTCGTGGCGCTCCAGGTCGGTCGGATCCTCGCCAGGATTGGCGGCCGCAAGATGATGACCATCGCCTTTGCGATGATGGCTGTCGGCTCGGGCGTTGCCGCGCTGGCCGCCGCCCCGTGGCATATTGCGCTGGGACTAGGTATCGCCGGCTTCGGCTTTGGAATGTTCGTGCCGGTTGCGCAGTCCTTCGCTTCGTTGGTGGGAACCGATCAGTACCGCGGGCTCACGGTCCTGATGTGGGTGACCGTGGTCAGAATCGCGCAGGTGATCGGCCCTCAGGTCGGTTCTCGCATGACCGACGGCGCCGGCCCTCGTTGGGCCTTCGGTCTGGCGGCTTTGGGGATGGGCGTCATCGCCCTGGCCTGGATACCCCTACGGCGTCGCATCAATCGGGGAGTCGCAGGTAGAGCCCTCAGCAACGAATAGCTGAATACCGGTTCAGGCGCCCGCCTTGACCATCTCGCTACCGATGTCGGAGTACGTGCCTGATAGCTCATTACCGACAAATGCAACTGCTGTCATGGCGACCACGGCGATGAGAACTACCAGAATGCCGTACTCGGCCAGATTGGCGCCGGTTTCGGACTTTAGGATCGCCATCTTGGTCATGATCATGTCATACATTCGTTTGCCTCCCTGGCCCATTTGGTATCTGATGATGAGATTATCACGGAGAGTGGT
>JAENVV010000241.1 GCA_016650365.1 Acidimicrobiia bacterium | reverse complement strand
CTTTTTAACTGTCCCGTTTACCGAAATGGTTTCCTGTCCGGAGGTAAATACATTGAACTGCTGGCGCAAGCGGAGCATGGCTGAATAGACGCCAAATAATTTTAGCCTGTTCGCATCGTCCAGGTAATTCCAGCGTACAGGTTTCTCTCCCACCCTTCCATTCTGATCGATGGAAACATCGTATCCCAGTTCACCGAATTGCCAGATCATTTTGGGCCCGATAAGTGAAAGGAAGAAGGCAGTGGGCGGCGGCGATTTCAGTTGGTGGGCGACCGAGTTTGGGGAAGTGGTCTTCCCATGCTGGGAGTGTAGTTCGGAGCTGTCAGACCTGAATACCGGGGGAGGGCGGGGACCGTCCCGGACCTGATGGAACGTATCGACTGGTGTCAACAGAAGGGCTTGTCGTGGTTCCGTCACAATGTTCTCGTGGTCGGCCGGCGTGGCTCGAAGAACTTTTGTGCTTCGATAATGGTCGCCAGGCTGGTGTGGAAGCTGATTTGTTACCGCGACCCCCAAAAGCATTATCAGCTTCCTTCCGGAAAGCCTCTGCGGGTCCTGGTTGTGGGTCCCGACCTGGATTCGGTCAAGAAGAATGCGTTTGGGGACATTGTGAACCTGTTCCGTCACGCGAAGTCTTTTCAACCGTATCTGGGTGCGTCGACGGCCACGATGCTCAGTATCCTCACCCCGGCGCAGTTGGCGTTGGGGGCTCAGCCGGGTGTCGATGTCGGAACTATTCAGATAGTCGCCGCGGCGACGACAGCAACTTCTGGACGAGGGCCAGCAGCGATCGGAATCGTCTTCGACGAGCCCGCCCACGTTCAGGGGGCTGGCTCAACAGCGGACAGCATTGCTGTGTTCAGACAGATGACCCCGGCGGCCGGCCAGTTCGAAAACGACGGGTTGATCATCCAAATCTCGACCCCGTGGGAGAAGGTCGGACAGTTCTACCTTTCCTACTGTGAGGGACGAGAAGTGCGGCCGGGAGACTTTAAAGCTGCCTACCCAAACACTCTCATGATCCAACAGGCGTCTACGGGCCTGTATAAGGATTGGGAACGCGCCGATCAGATACCAATGTGGCCAGGAGGGCCAACCTATCGGGGTGGACTTCGTCCGGTCATCACCCAAGAGTTCGTCGATGAGGAGTACCGGCGCGACCCCGAATCCGCCGACACCGAGTGGGGAGGCCAGTTCCGTGCGAACCGACATCCGTATCTCACCGTCGCCTCCATCGACCGGGGGTTCGGACCATATCAAGGAGTTCTCCTCGAGAACAAAGCTCATGGATATATGCACAATCGATATGTCGCGCACGGCGATCCGAGCCGTTCGAACGCCAACTTCGGTTGGGCAATCGGACATGTAGAAAGCGACGAGTTCGGACACCCCCACGTAGTCTTCGACTTGCTCAAGGCGTGGTTACCGGGCGACTACCCCAACGGTGTCATCAACTACCTCGAAGTGAACAACGAGATACTCGAATACATAACGGCCTTTTACCTTCGAGTGGTCACATTCGACCAATACGCATCTGCGGAGCCGATCCAGCTGCTCGAATCCCGATGCCGGGCGGCTGGAATGTGGTGGCAGCCAAGAATCTTCGAGCGGACCGCCACGGCGGCTCACAACCTCCGAGCAACGGAGATATTCAAAACCGCCTGGAACGCCGGATTGGTCCACGCCCCGCCCCATGCTCTTGCCAGAGCCGAGCTCGAACACCTGACCAGGCACGGAGACCGGATCGTGGCCCCAACCACCGGGCCGGTCAAAACGAAGGACCTGGCGGACGCCATGATCAACGTCGTATACACCCTCCTGCACGACCGTATGGACGAAGTGTACGCAGCTTTCTCTGGTCTCCAGCTACGGGGATCAGTCCAAGGCGGAATCACACCGACACCCTATGTCCGAGACCGGGGTGACCCTCATCAACAACTCAGTAATTTCGGCAGGGACGTCCGAGACCGAAACCTGCGGTCTAACAATCCCGCCCGCGGCCTCAACAGGAGAAGACGATAGGACGAAACGGAAAAATCCGGCTCAGAGGACGACAAACGACGACAATCGGCGACAAAAAGTCAAGGTTTCGGCTCTAAGAAACCTTAGAGTCGCTCACCTCGATGAGGACAACAGACCTCACCAAATCGGCCTAGACCTGACGACGGCGTTCCGGATTTAGACCAAACACGTTCTGCCACCCATCGGCGAACGGCCAAAAGGCCAAATGGCAATTGGCTTTCTCGAGTTGTCAACAATCCCACGCGGGCGGGATCGGTTGAAAACGCGGTTGGAAACTCCTGTTGGTGTTGTTGGCTGCGTTGCTTGTGAGTGTAATGGGATCCGGGTCGGGGGCAATGTTGCTTCGAATGCCCGTTGGCAGCCGTTTGGGCAGCGCCGGACCCGGTGTTGGAGGGTGTTGTGCGGGGTGGCCGGTTAGGCGGTCTGGTGGAGTCGGATCAGGTCGACGGCTTGGGGGGTGGCGAAGACGTGTTCGGTTTGGGCGTTTCGGTAGGCCTGCCAGGCGAGCATGCTGAGGGTGTTCTTTTCGAACCCGTAGTGGTGGAGTCGTTCTCTGGGGTGGTGGTCGTCGATGACCCGGTTGGCCGATTCTGCCGAGGCGCGCAGTTGGTGCTGGACGTCTCCGAAGAGCGGGTCGGTTTCGGGGAAGGCCCGGAGGTGTTCTGGCCGGTTGTAGCCGGTGAGTTTGTCTCGGGCGGTTTGGTCGAGGCGGAT
>JAENVV010000240.1 GCA_016650365.1 Acidimicrobiia bacterium | reverse complement strand
CTATCTGCCATACGATCAGGTCAACTTCGAGGTGGTCACCGGCACGGTTGGCGACTCGTTCGATCGCTGGCAAGTCCGTTTGGAAGAGATCCGTCAGGCGGCCCACATCGTGCAGCAAGCCGTGGATCAGATTCCTTCGGGTCCGCTCCAGGCCAAAGTGCCCAAGGTCATCAAAGTGCCCAAGGGCGAAGTGTACGTTCGGGCTGAGAACCCCAAAGGCGAGATGGGCTACTACATCGTTTCCGAAGGCGGCCAGGGTCCCTATCGGCTCAAGATTCGTTCGGCCTCCTACTCCAATATTTCCGTGATTCCCCAACTCCTCGAAGGCGTGCTCGTTCCTGACATCATCGCCATCATGGGAAGCTTCGACTTCGTGCTCGGAGACGTTGACCGATGAAAAATCGTGCAACGATTTTCCATCGGTTTAGCAGTTCGCCTTTGGCGAACTGTGAGCAGGTCGATGGAATCGACCTGCCGGTCGCGTCGAGCATGACGAATCATCGGTGCGGGACTTTCGGTCCCGTTGGCAGTTCGATGAAATCGAACTGCGTGGTCGGTCTCGGTGAGCGAACTGCCCCAACCGTAAGAGGAACGGTTTTCAATCGGTGCGGGACCTTTGGACCGGTTAACAGGTGGCCTTTGGCGAACTGTGAGCAGGTCGATGGGATCGACCTGCCGGTCGCATCAGTGAAGATTCATTTTGTCGTTCCGACGCGCCTTGCTCAAGGGCGGAGGTGCGGGGCGTGATTGATTCGGTTGTGGAGTTCTTGCAGGGGAACTTTTGGGCGCTTACGGCGCTCAAGTTGGTGGCCATCCTTACCTTGATTCCGGTGTCGGGACTGGCCATCGGATTCGCCGAACTCAAACTTTCGGCCAAGATGCAGAACCGGGTTGGACCGTACTTCGCCGGTGGTCGATGGGGATGGGCCCAGCTACTCGCTGACGGCATCAAGTTCATCCAGAAAGAAGACATCATCCCGGCCGATGCCGACCGGCCCGTATTCCGTTGGGCGCCGGCCCTGGTCATGGTCTCGACGGTGGGACTGTTTGTCGTCATACCGTTCTGGGACGGCGGAGCCGTCGCAGACCTCAGCATTGGCATCTTCTACGTTCTGGCGATTTCGTCCATCAGTACCATCGGCATTCTCATGGCCGGCTGGTCATCAGCCAACAAGTACTCACTCATGGGTGGCCTCCGGGCTGCCGGACAGCTGATCGCCTATGAGCTGCCAATGGTGCTGGCGGTCGTTGGCGTCGTCATCATGGCCGGCACGATGTCGTTGAGCGGCATCATCAAGGCCCAGGCCGACTTCTCACTGTTCGGATGGTCAGGATTTGGCGACCAGCCGATCGCCAACTTCATTTCGCCTTTCTTCATCCTCCAGTTCGTCGGCTTCTTGATCTTCTTCATCTCGGCTCTCGCTGAGCTGAGCCGCATCCCCTTCGACATGCCAATAGCCGAGTCGGAGCTGGTGACCGGCTACCTCACCGAGTATTCCGGGTTCCGGTTCCTCTTTTTCTTCCTCGCCGAGTTCGCCAACATGTTCACGATGTCGGCCATCGCCGCCACCTTGTTCCTTGGCGGCTACCTTGGTCCATTCGTCGACCAGGTTCCCTGGCTCGGACCCCTGTATCTGGTCACCAAGATCGGTGTCCTGTGCTTTCTCATGATCTGGTTCCGGTGGACGTTCCCACGCTTCCGGGAGGATCAGCTGCAAAGCGTGGCCTGGAAGGTGCTTGTACCGCTTGGTCTTGCCAACATCGTCGTGACGGCGATTTTCAAGGTGGTGATGTAGGAATGGCGAATCTGCCCAAATTGCCGGGGATCGGCCTGGCCACGGGTCTGAAAGTGACCTTCGTGACGATGATCAAGACGCTGATTTCATCGGTGCGGACGCCAAGTAGTTCCTGGGTCCTCGGATTCGAGGATGACCTCGTCACCGTCAACTATCCCCGTTACAAAGAAGCGCCGGTACCCCGGGCGAGGGGGGTCATTGCTCTTGATCAGGAAGCGTGCACCTCTTGCATGCTCTGTGCTCGATCATGTCCTGACTGGTGTATCTATATCGAAGCCCATAAGGAAGAGAAGCCGCCGTCCAAGCCGGGTGGTCGTCCCAGGCAGCGGGCCGAGCTAGACCGGTTCGACATCGACTACGCCCTCTGTATGTACTGCGGAATCTGCGTGGAGGTCTGTCCCTTCGATGCCTTGTTCTGGACCCCCGAGTACGAGTATTCGGAGTACAAGATGGGCGCCATGCTGCACGACAAAGACCGGCTGCAGGATTGGCTCGTGACCGTTCCGACCGCCCCGGCTCTGGAGACCTGAGATGATGGACTTCACCGAACCAGTCACCTGGGTGGCCTCGATTCTTGGATTGGCCATCGCCACTTCCGGCTTCATTGTCGTGACTTCCAAAAACCTCATCCACGCCGCATTGGGACTGGTCGGCGCACTCGCCGGGACGGCCGGTCTCTTCCTGGTGCTCTCGGCGGAGTTTGTGGCCTGGGTTCTCGTCCTCGTCTACATCGGAGCAGTTCTCGTGTTGTTCCTGTTTGGCATCATGATTACCAGGGCGCCGGTCGGCTATGACGTCGACCTCGACAACGACCGGAAAGTCATCGCCGCGGTTGGGGCTGGCTCCTTGTTCGTTCTGACCTCATTTGCCGCACTCGACTCCTTCGGAGACACGGCGCTGTTGGGCATTGGCGACCCGACCAGTACCGGCGATCTGGCTGACGCACTTCTTGGCAGATTCGTTCTTCCCTTTGAGCTCGTCTCGTTTGTGTTGCTCGCCGCGCTCATCGGCGGGATCACCGTCGCCAGGAAGGATGCCACGCCAATCGCCGTAGGGGAGACCGAAGAATGACGCTCGGTCCGGTTCTTGTACTCGCGGCGCTCCTCTTTTCGATGGGGGTCTACGGCGTGCTGGCTCGCCGCAACGCCGTCACCGTCTTGTTGGCCGTCGAACTCATGCTCAACGCAGTCAATATCAACCTGGTCGCCTTCCAATCCGCGTTACAAAGTCCCCAGGGACTCGGGCAGATCTTTGCCATATTTGTGATTACGGTGGCCGCCGCCGAGGTCGGTATCGGCCTGGCGATTGTGCTGCTCATCTTCCGTAACCGGCGTTCGGCCAATCTCGACGACTTCGCGACGATGAAGGGCTAGCCGATGGCCAACCTCTTTCTGGCGCTCGCATCTGAAGGTGAAAAAGTTGTCGAGTTCGGCCCCGGTGGCCAACTACAAGAGTGGGCGTGGCTCATTCTGGTGGCGCCGTTCGTGGCCTACGTACTGATCCTTGCCTACGGCAAAAAGCTCAAGTACGAGGGTGGAGAGATCGCCGTCGGCATGATGGCTTTTGTGTTCGGCTACGGCCTGCTCCTGTGGGTCGACACGATCCGCAATCACACAGTGTTCGAGAAGAGCATTGAAATTGGCCGGGTCGGAAACGGCATGGTCTTTGAGTGGGGCTGGGTAGTCGACGGGTTGTCGTCGATGATGTATTTCGTAGTCGGTACCGTCGGCCTGCTCGTCTTTACGTACGCCCTCGGGTACATGAAAGGCGAACGGCGCAACACCTTCTTCTACGCCTCCTTCTCCCTGTTTGCGGGCGCCATGCTGGTGCTCGTGGCATCGGCCAACCTGGCTCAGTTGATCGTTGGATGGGAACTGGTCGGAGTCGCGTCGTATCTGCTCATTGGCCACTACTGGGAAGACAAGGCCAATTCCTCGGCTGGCATGAAGGCGTTCTTCACGAATAAGGTGGCCGATGTCGGTCTCATCGTCGGTGCCCTGGCATTGTCGGTGTCGGTCGGTTCGTTCCGCATCAAAGACATTCTCGAAGTCGCCACGCACAATGGAGACAGTCTGAACGCTCCCTACTTCGGGTCGACCGTGGCGGTGGCCGGTGCGCTCTTGCTGTTCTTTGGCGCGATGGGCAAATCTGCCCAGTTCCCGCTCCACATCTGGCTACCCGACGCGATGGCCGGTCCGACACCGGTATCGGCATTGATGCACGCCGCCACGATGGTCACGGCGGGTATCTACCTGATGGCGCGTATGTTCCCGCTCTATCAGGAAATGGCGACTGCCGCCCGCCCGATCATGATCGCAGTTGGTGCAGCCACCCTCTTCCTTACCGGTCTGATCGCCCTCGTCCAGGATGACATCAAGAAGGTCCTGGCCTATTCGACGGTTAGCCAGCTTGGCTACATGATGGTGGCCATCGCCGCCGGGGGCTATACCGCCGCCCTCTTTCACCTGTTCACCCACGCCTTCTTCAAGGCACTTCTATTCCTCGGGGCCGGCTCGGTCATCCACGGGGTTCACTCGAACAATATGTCCGACATGGGCGGCCTGCGTAAGTACATGCCTCGTACCTTCTGGACCTTCATCATTGGGTCGGGAGCACTGGCGGGCATCATCCCTCTTGCCGGGTTCTTCTCGAAGGACGAGATTCTCGGCACCCTGGACCATGAGGGTTATACGGCGGTGCTGTGGATTGCCATTGCCGGTGCGTTCGTTACGGCTTTCTATATGACCCGCGCCGTGGCATTGACCTTCTTCGGGAGCTACAAAGGCCATGGCCATCCTCACGAGTCCGAGGGGCTCATGACCGTGCCACTCATGATCCTGGCCGGCTTTTCGGTGGTCGCCGGTGCGGTCAACATGGCGGGTTTCAAGTTCGGCGAAACGATCGTTCTCAGGTACACCGGGTTCACTGAGTGGTTGGCCACCCGGGACTTTTCTCCGCTTGGCGATCATCATCCCGAAGCGCTTGAGTGGGGCCTGGCGCTGTATGGCACGATCGCCGCGGTGGGTGGCATCGCCATCGGATGGATGCTGTTCTCGAAAGACGGCGAGACCCAGGAGGCTCGCGATCGGTTGTCGATTCCGGTGCTGTATCCGATATTGCGTGCCAAGTATTACCTCGACGATGTAGCCCTTGCCCTGGTCGGGGTCATCAAGGGTCCGGCCGCTCGTTTTGTCGACTGGACCAACACCTATATTTTCGACACGATTGTCAACTCGTTTGGTTTCGCAGCCGGGTGGCTTGGCAAGGTCGTCTACAACGTGGCCGATCAGGGCATCATCGATGGCATCTTCAACGGTTCGGCCGGGGTGGCGTCGGTGGCCGGGGGATGGCTTCGAAAGATCCAGACCGGCAAGATCCAACAGTACGCCGGTGCGCTCGTCATAGGTGCGGTAGCGCTCGTCGTTGGCTTCGTAATTTTCAACAGCAACTGATACAACAGGAGGACCCACAATCATGGAGCTTTTGGACAACGGAACAGTCCTTAGCCTCATCACGTTTTTGCCGCTGGTCGGTGCCCTTGTAGTGGGTTTGATTCCCCGGGCGCAAGAAGAGGCATATAAGTGGGCGGCTCTCATCACGGCTCTGGTCGTGGGCGTTCTGTCAATCGTGGTGGCGTTTGTATTCGATTACGGCGATTCGGCCAAGTTCCAGTTCGGGACGGATCTGTCGTGGATCGAATCCATCGGCTCGAATTTTCACATCGGGGTCGACGGGATCTCGTTGCCGATGCTGGTGCTGTCGGCAGTCATAACGATCCTGGCCATCATCTACTCCTGGGACCATTGGGAGGAACCGCGCAATCCAAAGGCGTTCCTCATTCTCATGCTGTTGCTCGAGACCGGCATGAACGGAACCTTCGTGGCGCTCGATCTCATCTTGTTCTTCATCTTCTTCGAACTCGTGCTGCTCCCGATGTACTTCATGATCGGGATCTGGGGTGACAAAGCGCCCAGGACGATTGCGATGTTCAACCTCACGACCGAGACCCGCCTCTACGCATCGATCAAGTTCTTCCTGTTTACGCTTTTCGGCTCGGCGTTCATGTTGCTCTCGTTTCTCGGGTTGTATTTCAATTCGGGAGATGCCGGTGCGAGAACGTTCGACATCCCCAAGCTGATCGAGATGGCCCCACACCTTTCGGCTTTGCCGATAGCCGGATGGCTGTTTGCGGGCATGTTCCTGGGATTCGCCGTGAAGGTGCCAATGTGGCCGTTCCACACCTGGTTGCCGGACGCGCACACCGCGGCACCGACCGTCGGATCAGTGCTGCTGGCCGCCATCTTGCTGAAGCTTGGCTCGTACGGGTTCATCCGGATTGCCCTCCCCATCCTGCCCGAGCAGGCCATGCAGTGGGCACCGACCATCGCCATCCTGGCGGTCATCGGAATCATTTATGGATCGTTGGCCTGTTTGGCCCAGACCGATATGAAGCGCCTCATTGCCTTCTCGTCGGTCGGTCACATGGGTTTCGTGATGCTCGGAATCTCGACGATGACCGAGGCGGGGATCAACGCGGCCATTATCGGCATGGTTGCCCACGGCGTCATCACCGGCATGCTCTTCTTCGTGGCGGGCTCGATGCACCATCGATATCACACACGTGACATGGCCCGACTCGGCGGCAACGCCACACTGATGCCGAAGATGGGATTCATTCTCGGCTTCATCGCCATGGCCTCGTTAGGTCTTCCCGGCCTGGCAGGCTTCTGGGGCGAGTTCATGGCGCTGCTCGGTGCGTTCCGCCCGGCGGCTGGTCTGCCGGTTGGCCTGTTCCAGACGGCCATGGTTATCGGTGCCGTTGGCACGGTGCTGACGGCGGGTTACTTGCTGTGGATGCTCCAGAAAGTCAATCTTGGTGAGCCAAAGGAAGAGTGGGCCGGCCACGAGTTCCACGACGTAGATAAGTTCGAAATGGCTGCCTGGGTTCCGCTCTTGCTGGCGACCGTGGCGATCGGTGTGTATCCGAGGCTTGTGCTTGGATCTACCAACGGGGCCGTCAAAGAACTCGTTTCGACCATTCTCGAGAACCTGGCGTAACGGATGGGACCGACCCTCGACTACCTGGCACTCGCGCCGGAGCTTGCTCTCGTCGCGACACTGATGGCGGTGCTCACAGCCGACATCGTGCTGCCCCACGCCCAGAAGTACTGGACGGCGGTCTTGTCGGTGCTCGGCCTGACGGTAACGGCCCTCCCGATCCTCTTCTTGTTGTTGAGCGACGAGGGCACTCGCACGATGCTCGACGGATCCTATGTCGTGGACGACTTCGCCCTCATCCTCAAAGGTCTCTTCGTGGCGGCCGGCTACATCGTGATTCTCATGTCGGTGAGTTACATCGAGTCGGACCGGTATTACCAGGGCGAGTACTACTTCTTGCTGCTGGCTTCGATCCTCGGGTCGGTGGTCATGGCCTCGGCCAGAGACCTCATCTTGATGTTCGTTGGTCTGGAACTCGTCTCCGGGCCGTTGTTCCTCCTCGCCGGGTGGCGTAAGGGTGATGTCAAGTCCAATGAGGCCTCGCTGAAGTTCTATCTGCTCGGTGTGTTGTCGGCAGCCATCTTGTTGTACGGCATGTCGTTCCTCTACGGCTTGACCGGTACCGTCGATTTCGATGGAATCCGGGAGGCCTCGGCCGGTCTGTCCCACACGCCGGCCTTCATCATGGCTGTGCTCTTTGTCATGGTTGGGTTTGCGTTCAAGATTTCGGCGGTTCCCTTCCACTTTTGGGCGCCAGACACCTACGAGGGTGCGCCGACTCCGGTGACCGCCTACATGTCGGTCAGTTCCAAGGCCGCCGGGTTTGTCGGCATGCTGATCGTGACGTATGTGGCCTTCCCCGGGGCGTCGAATATCTGGGGTCCGGCTTTGTGGATCATGGCCGCCTTGACCATGACCGTTGGAAACCTGACGGCTCTGCGGCAGACCAATATTGTGCGGCTTCTTGCGTACTCGTCGATCGCCCAAGCCGGATTCATGTTGGTCCCCTTTGCGGTAGCCGGCGTGAGTTCGGATCCCACCGCCGTTGCCAGTGCCTTCGGAGCGACGGTGACCTACATCGCCATCTACACTTTTATGAACCTGGGAGCGTTCGCGGTCATCATCGCCGGTGCCCGCTACACCCGTTCGGGTGATATTGACAAGTGGGCCGGACTGGCCAGCTATCAGCCAGGCGTGGCGCTGTTCGGGCTGATCTTCTTCCTGTCACTAGCCGGGATTCCACCGCTGGCGGGTTGGTACGCCAAGCTCGTCATGTTCTCGGCCGCCATTGGAGGCGGTTCCGTTTGGACGGCTGTCCTGGCGGGTATCGCCGCCATAAACGCAGTAATCGCTTTCTACTACTACGCCCGGGTCGTCAAGGCCATGTGGTTCGATCCCGTCCCCGATGGTCACGTTGCCGGCAAACCCGAGCAGAGCCGGTCACTCCAGCTGGCGCTGGTGATCACCATGCTCTTCGTGATAGCAGCGGGCATCTATCCGCCGATCTCGGCGTACTTCGGAGATACGGTCGCTTCGATCGTCGGTGGCGGCTAGCCGGTCCGGTGTGTGGCCCCGGTGGGCCAACCCACATGTCGGTAAAGTAACCCCATGGATCAACACGCGGCCGTCGTCATTCTCGCCGGTGGTTCTGGTACCCGCTTTGGCGGTCCGGTCAGCAAGGTGTATCGACCTCTTGATGGTCGACCGGTTCTCCAGTGGTCGCTAGACACGTTCGCTCCACTCGTCGGACACCTGGTCGTGGTCGCGCGTCCTGATGATGCCAACCTGCTTGATCCGATCGTGGCCGGATATGACGTGTCCGTGGCCGAGGGTGGGTTGACGAGGACCGGTTCGGAACGAGCTGGGCTTGAGACGCTTCGGAGCCGGATCGAATCGGGAGAAGTGGACCTCGTTGCCATCCACGACGGGGCGCGACCCTTTGTGACCGCTGCCCTGACGGGCGAACTCATCGACACGGCCCGCCGGGTGGGCGGAGCAGTACCTGGCTGGCCTACTGCTGACCGACCGGATGCCGCTGATGGCTCGGCCGGATATGAGCTTCCAGGGTTCGGACATGTGACCGTTCAGACCCCCCAGGTGTTTCGGGCGGGGGAGCTTCTGGCGGCTTACGACGCACTGCCGGAGTATGAGGCGGCTGACACCGCGCTCGTTGTTCAACGGCATGGGGGTGTGAGGATTGTGCTCGTTGCCTCAGATCCGGCCAACCGAAAAGTCACGTTTCCAGGGGACCTGGGCTAACCGGCCAAAAAACACCAGGTTTCCGCCCGTCTTCTGACGGTGCATTCCGATAGGCTTGATTCATGGACGGAACCGGATTAGTCGTTGCTGTCATAGTCATTCTGCTCGTGCTCGTGCTCCTGGCCTACATCTACAACGGGCTCATCCGAGCCCGAAATCGAGTGGAGAACGCCTGGGGTCAGGTCGATGTGCAGTTACGCCGTCGGTATGACCTGATTCCAAACCTGGTGGAGACCGTCAAAGGCTACGCCAGCCACGAGAAATCGACGTTCGAAGCAGTCGTTGAGGCCAGGGCGGCATCTCAATCCGCCACCACGGTCGAGGCGCAGGCCCAAGCCGAAAACATGCTGACCGGAGCCCTCCGCCAGCTGTTCGCACTTGCCGAGGCCTACCCCGAGCTGAAGGCAGCCACCAACTTCCAGTCGTTGCAGCAGGAGCTGTCCGAGACCGAAGGCAAGATCGCCATTGCTCGACAGATCTACAACGATGCAACCCTCACGTACAACAACGCGGTCCAGACCGTGCCGACAAATATCGTCGCTTCCCTCCTGGGATTCCGTACGAAGCCCTATTTTGAGGCTGCCGGCGACGAGCGAAGCGTACCCCAGGTGGACTTCTGAAACGATCGTTCCTCACGGTTGGAGGGCTACTTGTTCTGGCGGCGCTGTTTGCGCCTGCCGCTCAGGCTCAGTCAAAGTCGTTCTGGTTCCCCGACGTCAATGTCGCCGTTGAACTCACCGACGATGGCACGGTCGTCGTTACAGAAAACCTGACGTTCTCTTTCAGTGGCTCATTCGAAGGTGCCTACCGCGACATCCCTGTGCG
>JAENVV010000239.1 GCA_016650365.1 Acidimicrobiia bacterium | reverse complement strand
TGGAGCACGAACGTGGCTGAACCGTCCGACGCTCGGAATCCGCCCGCCCATAACCGGCAATATGCCGCTGATCCCAGATATTGGGTTGCCACGTTTCGTGGTTGCGGGTTAGCGGCCGAGGGCAAGGTCGGAGCCCTGCCCGTCAGCGGGCCGGCCACGACCTCGCAGAGATCACCCCCCACGACCTACGACACACCTGCGCGTCGCTGATGCGGGCAGCCGGAGCCGACGCCAAAGCCATCCAACAACAACTCGGACATCGCAATGCGTCCGTCACATTGAACACATACACGCACCTATTCGAAGGTGACCTCGCCGAAGTCATGGACCGTCTCGACACCCACTCCGCGATTAAATCGCGTCCTGAGCGCGTCCCGGGCGAAATTATCGACCTACCCCGGATAGGCCAAAACCCCCGCTGAGCAGGGGTTTTGGGTGCTCCGGGGGTGAGACTCGAACTCACAACCTACGGATTAACAGTCCGACGCTCTGCCAATTGAGCTACCCCGGAAGGTCGCGTTTGCGAGTCGCAACAGTAGCAGACCCTTCCAGACAGTCCGTCAACGGTCCTGGTGAACCTCGCTAGGCGTCGCCCAGGAAGCCTTCGAGTTTCTTCGAGCGGGCGGGATGCCGGAGTTTGGCCAACGCCTTCGTCTCCAACTGGCGGACTCGTTCCCTGGTGACGTTGAAATGGTTGCCAACCTGCTCCAGCGTGCGGGGTGGGTTGTCGTCGAGACCGTATCGCATGATGAGAACCGTGCGCTCTCGTTCGTTGAGATCTTCGAGGGCGTGGGCCATGTACTCCTGAAGCAACTTGAAAGAGGCGGCCTCAACCGGAACAACGGCTTCGGTGTCCTCAACGAAGTCGCCGAGCGTCGAGTCATCTTCTTCGCCGAGCGGCGTCTCCAACGAAACAGGACTTTGGGCGATCTTTTGGAGTTCGCTCACCCGGTCCTCGTCAACTTCCATTTCGGCGGCGATTTCCTGGATGGTTGGTTCACGCCCGAGGTCCTGGAGCAACGCCCGCTGGGTTTGGGCAAGTTTGTTGATGGTTTCCACCATGTGAACCGGCACCCGGATGGTCCGTGCTTGATCGGCGAGAGCTCGGGTCACTGCCTGACGGATCCACCAGGTCGCATAGGTTGAGAACTTGAATCCCTTTCGGTAGTCAAACTTCTCGACGGCTCGCATGAGGCCAAGGTTGCCCTCCTGGATAAGATCCAGCAGCGCCATACCGCGACCAACGTACTTCTTGGCGATCGACACAACGAGTCGCAGGTTCGCCTCGACCAAACGTTTTTCTGAGCGGTCACCGTGACGAATCGTGCGATCCAGGATGACCTTGTCCTCGACCGTCAGGTCTTCCATCCCAAACCCGGGCTGTTCGAGCTTCTCGACCGCCCGTTTGCGGGCCTCAATCGCCATCGCCAGCTCAACTTCTTGCTGTGCCGTCAGCAGAGCAACCCGACCAATCTCCTGGAGGTACATACGAACCGGGTCGGAGAGCGAAATGTGGTCGTCCTCGGAGAACGGAACCAAAAAGTTCTCGGGTCCATCCTCGGAAACCTTGACTTTCGCCGCCGACAGCCGCTCGAACACGACGTCGAAGGCCTCGGGGGGCGCCTCGGCATCCTCAAGATCTTGTTGCACCTCGGCGGCAGTGAGAAAGCCGCGCTGCTGGCCGCGTTTGATCAGCGCTTCAACGAGTTCGTTAATCCCCATGCGAACCAAGCTCCCGCTTTTGTTTCTCCAACGCTATCAACTTGTACTGCAGCTGTGAATACTCCTGTGGCGTAACTTGATCCAATTGCGCCGTCAGATCGGCAATCTGGCGGTCGATAGCCTGAATGTGTACCGCGGTGGCGATTTCTTGTGGATCCCCTTCAGGCGGGTCGTCCAACATGATGGTCATCAAAAAACTACGAATCCCCTGGTCTTGCACCGCGTTGATATCCACCCTATCGGTTTCCGTCCGCTGTGTGGCCAGGATCTCAAATACCTCCCGATAGTCGGCCCTCCCGATCCAATCGGGGTCCACCACGACCTCACCAAGATGATTCGAAACCAACAATCGAAGAACCTCACGCTCGAGGCGCTCGGCGCCGGTACGGGGAGGAGGGAAATCCCGGACCGGCGTCGCCGATGCGACAGGTTTGGCAGCACCTGTGCTCGTACCTTTCCGACCACGAGCGGCTTGCTCGACGGCTTCGGTTACCGCCGCGGCATCAACGCCGGTAAGACGGACGATGTAGCGAGCGTATTCGGCCCTGGCCACCTTATCGCTGAGCCGTCCGACGATTTCTGCGCATGCCCTCACCGCCCTCGCCCGGCCTTCCGGCTCATTCAGGCGATGATTCCGAACCTCACTGTCAAGCCGAAACATCAGCAGTGGGATCGAATCGTCAATAGCCTTTCGCAACGAGGACGCATCGCCGTCCTGGACCATGTCGGCCGGATCCCGGCCTTCTGGCATGCGAGCCACCCGCAGATCCAAGCCGAGTTCGGCGGGGAGGTGGAGTTCGTCTCCCCGGATGGCCGCTCCAGCCCCGGCCTGATCGGCGTCGAAGGCCAGCACGATCACATCCGTGAAGCGCCTGAGCAGGTCGAAATGGTCTTCACCGAGTGCCGTACCGCACGACGCAACGGCGAGAGGCATCCCCGCTCGATGGAGGGCGATGACGTCTGTGTAACCCTCAACGACAATCGCCAGTCGATTGAGGGTGATCTCCTTGCGGGCCTTGTCGAGGCCATACAGCAGCTTCGCCTTCGAATAGAGCTTGGTTTCCGGTGTGTTCAGGTACTTGGGGCCTTCGCCTTCCAGGAGCCTGGCACCAAAGCCAACTGCATCGCCTTTGACATCTCTAATCGGAAACATGACACGCCCGTGGAACCAGTCGATTACCGCTCCGCGCTGGGACTTCCTGGCCAGCCCGGCCCCGATGAGGCCCTGGTCCTTGAAACCTGCCTTCTTCAGATGCCGGACCAGGTCGGTCCGGCTGTCCGATGGCGAGAATCCCAGCTCAAACTCGTCGACGACGTCTCCGTCGTAGCCCCTGCCCCGCAGATATGACCGGGCTGCCCCGGCATCATCGCCGGTCTTGAGACGTTCGTTGTAGAAGTCGACCGCCGCCTCAACGGCGTCGATCAGTCGATGCCGCTCGCCCCGACGTTGGGCGGCTTGCGGGTCAACCCGCAACGTCACCCCGGCCTGACGGGCGAGGAGTTCCACCGCTTCGGAGAAGTCGAGACCCTGAGTTTCCTGAACAAATTTGAAGATGTCACCGCCGGCCCCGCAGCCGAAACAGTGATAGAAGCCGCGGGCTGGGTCAAGCGACATCGAAGGCGTTTTCTCCTGATGGAACGGACAAATCGCCTTATGCGAACGTCCGGTCTTCTTGACGCTCGTGACAGCCTGGACCAGGTCGATAATCGACGTAGCCTGCCTGATCTTCTCGATGTCATCGCGGTCGTAGGCCATACCTCTACCCGGAGTTCGCCAGAGGTCTCACGATAGCCGTGACAGAAGTTGGCGAAAACGAGAACACCGTCCGCCGAACGAATTCAGTGCGCGGTCCCACCGTTCTAGGATGCAGATTTCATGGCCATCGAACTCCCAAAACCCGCCCCTGGCGTCCCCCCGTACGTTGATCACCTTGGTTCGTCGCGCGAATACTGGCGCGACATCATCCTCGGGGTCAACGACGGCCTCGTTTCCATGTTCCTCCTCGTAGCCGGCGTGGTGGGTGGCGCACTCGACACGAGGACGGTTCTCCTCACCGCCGTGGCCGGTGCCATAGCCGGGGCGATTTCGATGGGCGTCGGTGAGTACATTGCCACCAAAGCCCAGGAAGAGGTCTTCCACGGTGAAGTCGCTCTCGAGCGGGAACACATCAAGTTTCACCGGAAGTATGAACTCGAAGAACTCAAGGAAATGTTCGTCGAGACCGGGCTGAGTGGAGAACTTTCCGAGCAGGTCGTTGCCGCATACGACCAGGATGACGAATCCCTCATGAAGATAATGATGGCGCTGGAGTTCGGGTTCGTCGACGAATACCGCCGCAATCCATACGTCGCCATGAGCGTGTCCGGTGGTCTCTTCCTGACCGGGGCATCGACGTCGGTCATACCGTTCATGTTCGACGTGGCTCCCCGCACCGGCCTCCTGTGGGCGGGAGCACTTTCCGGAGTAGCCCTCTTTGTGGTTGGCGCAGGCAAAACCTTCGCCACCCGCGGTCATTGGCTCAGAGCGGGACTCGAGAACCTGATCCTGGCGACCATCGGTGCCGGTGTCTCCTATTTCGTCGGCGTCTGGTACCAAGCGAACTTCTAGTCCAGCGAACTTCTAGTCCGGCAAACTTCTAGTTCGGCGAACTTCTAATTCGGCGAGGCTCTCCTCACCCGTGTTCCTTCAAGTGGTGGAGGAAGAACCCGTAAATATCGGCCGCTTCCTCGATCTGCTTGGTGGTCGGTTTGCCGAGACCGTGGCCCGCCCGGCGATCGATTCGGATGAGGACCGGTGATTCGCTCGATACAACCGCCTGCATGGCAGCCCCCCATTTGAACGAATGCATCGGAACCACCCGATCATCGAATTCGGCAGTCGTGATAAGAATCGGCGGGAAGCTGCCATTCGGATCCACGGTGTGAAGCGGTGAATAGCCGAGCATCGAGGCGAACTGTTCGGGGTCTTCGTCAGCGTTGCCATATTCGGGGGTCCAATACCGGCCAGCCGTGAAGTGGTGGAACCGCAACATATCGGTGACCGGTACGGCCGAGACCACGGCCCCGAACAGTTCGGGTCGTTGCAGCACGCTGACTGCAGTCAGCAAACCACCGTTCGAACCTCCGAAGATCCCAAGCTGGTCGGGAGTCGTCACTCCCGAAGCAACAAGAAACTCACCACACTGGGCAAAATCATCGAACACTCGTTGTTTGCGCGTGAGCATCCCGGCCTCATGCCAGCTCTCGCCGAACTCCGACCCCCCTCTCAGAACGGTTGACGCGAACACGGCTCCCGCCTCCAAGAGAGCAATTCGAGCAGGCGAAAAGGTCGGAGTCACCGCAATATTGAAACCGCCATAGCCATACATGACCGTGGGAGCTGGCTGGCTGACGTCCCTGCGATGCGTCAGGAATATCGGAAGCTGGGCCCCGTCGTCAGCTGTGGCGAATACCTGGCGGGTAACAAACAACTCCCGGTCGAACTCGGCGGTTGATGCGTGGAACGAGGTGGTTTCCCGAGAGGCCACGTTGTACCGCAGGATGGCCGGCGCATCGAGATGAGACTGAAAGTTGATGAACAGGTCTTCGTCTTCGGCCCGTCCGGCCATCTCAGCCACCGAACCCATCGAAGGAAGGTCGATATCGTGCATAAAGGTGCCGTCGAGGGCAAAGATCGCCAGACGTGAATAGGCATCATGCAGATAATTGGCCACCAGGCGGCCCCCAACCACCGCAGTCGCTTCCAATGGGTCGTCGGCCTCGGCGATGACCGACTCAACCTGGCCTGACGCGACATCGAAGCTGATCACCTTCGACCGGGGGGCATCCTTGTTCGTTTGGACGTAGAACTTGGAACCATCGGAATGTACGAAGTGGTAGGCAGCATCGAAGGCGTCAAAGAGACGATGGAAACCGAACTCATCCGGATCACCCACCACCGGATCTCCGGCGAG
>JAENVV010000238.1 GCA_016650365.1 Acidimicrobiia bacterium | reverse complement strand
TCACCAGCCCACCTCGCCACACCAAATGCCAGTACGGTCGCCAGAAAAACCGCCAACGCGGACCCGAGCGCGGCCACTTAGCTGGCGTAGTCGCTGGGATCGGAGTCGAACTCTTCTTTGCAGTCCATCGAGCAGAAGTAGTAGGTCGTCCCTTCGTACTCACTCGTTCCAACTGCATCGGTTTCTTCGATCGTCATCCCGCAAACAGGATCTTTTGCAGCCACCATTGTCTCCTTTGGCTCGGTACCCAATTATCGCCGAAACCCGCGTTTCCCGGGGGGCGTATACCACTTTCTACACCTTCCAGTCGTGTGGAAGGTCAAGTCCACGTCTTTTCTACGGCCTGGACCTCAACCTAACCATTCTGGGATCCGGGCCAACCGATAAATGGCCTCGCCTCTAAGCGGCAAGTGTGGCTTCTCGGCTGTGTCACGTGACGCCACAGTCATCGTGCATACCTGCCATCGAGCCGACGTAGGGCTGGGATTCATCGGTCGCGAGTTCAAGAATGGAGGACATGTTGTCGGACGGTGCGCCGCTTCGTCGCGTAGCTCGCCGTGCACCCTGGGTCCGTGGCATGACAGCAATCGCGCCGGCAGCCTAGTGATCGTGACTATGAACGGTTGTGGTAACTACAGGAACGTCTGACGGCTTCGCCAAGTTGTCGGTAATAAGCGGACCGAGATACAAAGACGAGAACAGATAAACGACGACGAATACCGCTATAGCCATAGCCGGGGCAACCCACGTTCCGAACCGTCTGGCTAGGCGAAACAGCATCGGTACCGCCGCGGCGAGTCCAATGAAGAAGAAGAGAACCCGTCCGGCCGTCCCGGCCAGAATGGCGGCGCCCGCTAACGGACCAACGTGATGCAACACGTGTGGGGCGACACCGCTGATGCCTCCCCAGATGGCCGCAAGCCCGTTGCGAATTCGGCCGCCGCGCCTGTCCGTAGCGCCAGCTGAGCTGTCAGGACTAGGTTCCGAGAGCTGCATCGAGTTCATCGAAGAGGGACTCAGCCGGCACAAACATCTCTGCGTAGTGGCGTACCCAGGCAATCTCGCCGGTTTGACGAACAAGCGCGAAACTGTGGCTGGGTCGGTCAGCGTGACCGTAGACACCGATCATCCCATAGGCACGCGACACGGTGAGGTCGGCGTCAATGAGAATGGGCATTTCGATCCCGAACCTGGCCGCCTCGGCGGCGACTGCGAGTGGGGGATTGACCATGATCGGTACAAGGGTGATTCCACGCTCATTTAGCGCCTGTTCGAGTTCAGGGATTTGCGCGAAGCAACCGTCGCAACCGGTGCCCATCGAAAAGTAGAGCAGGGCATCGCCGGCCGCCAAGGCCTCATCAAGCGAGATCATCTGTCCGTTGGTGGCGACCAGTTCAAACGGAGTCGCCCGGTCAGGAGTGGCTTGCTGTTTGGGGGTGTTAGCTGAGACCGCAACCAACAGAACCAGTAATGCCGGAATGAGCAGGAACCCGAACCACCTCAGCGTCGAGAACCACCGCTTTCGGCGATCACTTCCGGTTGGCCGTTTCGTCAATGTCTTGGTCATGGCAACTCCCATCTTCAGGTCTTTTGATATCGTCAGTTTCTCATCGGCGCCGTGACGAGAGCGCAACGGCGCCGACCGCCAACCCGATAAGCACAAGCCCTATGACCGGCCCCGGGATCCAGGCCAGCCTGGCAATCCACGGCGCGACGGCGTCCTCGATACGTCCGGCGAGGTTGGTAGAGAACGATGGGGTGAGTGACGCTCCTGTGATGGCCACAACCGCCAATACGATCGACATGGCCAGGAACAGCAGTGACGCCGCCACCCCAGCCACGGTGGTCGCAATCCGAATCGGGCCAAGACGAAGAGAGACCGGTTTTGAGCCGATGAACTCACGGTCAGGTCGCAGACCGTCCCACAGGAGAGTCATGATCACCAGAGGGAAGACCATCCCGAATACGTAGGCCAGACCGATTCCAATCCCCGCAACAAACCCGGGCGAAACCGCCGAAAGTGTGAGGACACCAACTAGAACAGGGGCACAGCATGCGCTGGCTGCTCCAGAGAACACCCCCAGCGCGTAAACACCGGCCGAATCGGTGCGAGAGATGTCGGGTGACCCGCGCAGGAACGGCAACGACCAGGACCCGCCACTCACCGAGACCACCGCCATGACAAGCAGCAGCAACGCACCAAACCCATACACAAGGCCGTGGTATCGCAGCAAGCTCTCGGTCAACAGGCTGAGTCCGAGCGTTACCGGGATCATCACGGTGGCCACGCCGGCAGCAAATACAAAGGCCAGCGGCACCAACCGCCACCGATGATTCCGCAC
>JAENVV010000237.1 GCA_016650365.1 Acidimicrobiia bacterium | reverse complement strand
GGGAAGTAATCCTGAGAACTGGGATGTCTTTTGGGGAACCGCCCAGCCCGGAACCAAGGTCACCGCCCGCTCCGAATACGGTGGTTCGTCAGCGGAGGTCAACGCTGACGGCGGCTGGGAAATGAAGGTTCGTTTCGAGGCGCCCGCCGGCACGACCTTCCCGGTCACCATCGCCGATACGAACGGCCACTCCAAAGTGTTCGAGTTCACCAAGCCTCAGAGCGATGAAGTTGCGTTCACAGCCAACCAAAAATACGGATCATGCGGAGAAGAAGTCCCCTTCGACGTCTTCTGGGGAACCGGACAGCCGGGCACCACGGTGTGGGTCAGTTCGCCGTATGGCGGGGGCACCACCACCGTTTCGGAGAATGGCAGTTGGGAGATCCGGGTGGAGTTCCCCGAGGCGCCCGTCGGCAAGACGTTTGAGGTCGTCATCGAAGGTAACGCGGGACGCAAGGTGTTCACGTTCACCAACAACCGGGGATAGTTCTCCCCAGCCAGGTAGGGCCACAGCCCGAAAAAGAAGAGAGGGTCTGCCCTGCCCTGGGCCGGCCCTCTCTCGCGGAACGGAACTAGAGGGAATTGCAGCGGATTAGATTGGTTTTTGATGAAGGGGAGCTCGGTGAGTCAACGCAAAGGATTTCTGTTCGGACTTCCGGTGGGAGCCGTCCTTGGCGCTTTGATTGCATTGGCCGTCTCCGGAGCTTTCGGCGGATCCGACGCTCCCCAGGCCGAGCCCGGCGATCCAACCACGACCACTACTTCGATCGCCTCCATCGATGATGTTCCCCAGGTGATTACTCAACCGGGCGATGGCTTCGTGGATCCGCCCGTCGGGCGCTCAGCCATTCCCAACCGCGCCGAGGCGGCCACGATCCAATCTCGGTCCTCGGGCATCTACGCATCCAATGGAATCCGGCTGACCGGATCCCGGGGGGCCGTGGCGTTCGCCGTCAACGGGTCGCTGGTCTACCAGCTGCCGGGAGTCGATACCCCGGTATTCGTTGATCGGGGAGCCGGAGCCGACATCCTTGCCAACCCGGCGAACGTACAGATCCGACTGCTTTCCCTGGGATTCAAAGACGGCACCCCATTGGCCGTGGTCAAACTCCTCGAACAAGCTGTGGTCGAAGGAGTCGAGACGACCAATGAACGGCTCGCCACCATCAACATCTCGAACGGCGAGATTACCGACTATGGCATCGTGGCCGGCTTTGAATCGACCCTGGCATCGGCGTCACTCAGCCCGACCGGGTTTGTGCTCGGGATCTTCGGCGAGGGCGAAGCATTTCTGCAGACATTCGGCTTCGACGGCAAGCAGGGGGAAATCATCGTGCCGTGCTTCACCGGAAGCTGTCCACGGCGACCATGGGTGTCCGCAGACGGCGAGACGGTTGCGTACCTTTCGGGCCTTTCCAATCTCGTCATCTACGACCTGGACTCCGATCGGGTCTTCACCGACATCGATCTTGGCATACCGTTGACCGCCGGCAACGACTTCCCCGGTTGGGCGATCACCGACTTCGACGATGTAACGGTCGCAGTGGCCGAGATCACCTTTGATGCCGACGGGAATCTCACCTATGGCAACGCTTTCCTCGTAACCATCGGCGGAGAAGTCACCGAATACGGCACCCAGGGCGCCATCACCTTTATTCGGTAATCGGTCGGATTGATCGTCCTGCCCTGAAACGGCGTAGAATGGCTATTGGCCTTGGTGCTGCGGCAGTGTCTGCGACCGGACCAATATCGAGAGGATCCCTCTGCCATGACCATGTTGCCGAACGCGCCCACCCGGGAAGTCCTATGACTACCCCGCGCCGCACGTTCGCCATCATCTCCCACCCCGACGCTGGAAAAACCACTCTCACCGAAAAGCTCCTCATGTATTCGGGAGCTATCAGTGAAGCGGGCGCCGTAAAGGCGCGGGCCGGAAAACAACGCGATGTCACCTCGGACTGGATGGAGATGGAGCGCGAACGCGGTATCTCGATTACATCCACCGTGCTCCAGTTCAATTACGCCGGCCACGTCTTCAACCTGCTGGACACGCCCGGCCACCGCGACTTTTCCGAAGACACCTATCGGGTTCTGTCCGCAGTAGATGCCGCCATCATCGTGCTCGACGCTGCCAAAGGCATCGAGGCTCAGACCAAGAAGCTCTTCGAAGTTGCCAAGCGCAAAAAGACCCCGATCATCACCCTGATCAACAAATGTGACCGACCTGGTTTGGCCCCCCTTGAGCTGCTCGATGACATCGAAAAGCAACTCGGTATCGTCGCCACCCCGGTGACCTGGCCGGTGGGGATGGGCCCCAACTTCGTCGGGGTCGTCGACCGCCGGGACAGTGCCTTCTGGAAATTTGGACGCACCGACCACGGGGCCAAGGCAGCCGAAGAGGAACGTCTTGAGGGGGCCGACCTCGCGTCCCACGGAGAAGCCGGCATCAACGCGGCCGGCGAACTCGAACTGCTCGACGGCGTCGGCGCCGACCACGACCTCGACTTGTTTCTGGCCGGGGAAACCACGCCTGTGTTCTTCGGTTCGGCCGTATGGAATTTCGGTATCCGGCTCCTGCTGGATGCCATCGCCGAGCTGGCACCTTCGCCGTCCTCCCGACCCACGATCGACGATGCCATCCAGCCGATCGACGGCGAATTCTCAGGGTTCGTTTTCAAGATCCAGGCCAACCTCGATCCTCGCCATCGCGATCGCATCGCCTACCTCCGGGTCAACTCCGGTCAATTCGAGCGAGGCATCCAGCTCACCAACCATCGGACGCAACGTTCATTCGCCGCTAACTTCGCCCACCAGCTATTCGGCAGGGACCGCGAAACCGTTGCGACGGCGTACCCCGGCGACATCATCGGTCTGATCAGCTCCGGCAACCTGCAGATCGGCGACACCCTTTCGGAGTCCGGAAAGGTCCAGTACCCACCAATCCCCACGTTTGCGCCCGAGCATTTCATGAAGGCGCTCAACCTCGATACCGCCCGCTACAAACAATTCCGCCGCGGCATGGCGGAACTCGACGAAGAAGGGGCCATCCAGGTACTCCATCATCCACTGTGGGGCGAACAGCAGCCGATCCTGGCAGCCGTTGGTCAACTTCAATATGAAGTAGCGGTCGCCCGCCTTGAAGGCGAGTACGGAGCGAAACTCGAACTAACCTCCACCCCGTTCACCGAGGCCCGCCGCACCGACGCCGCCGGCGCCGCCGCCCTGGCCGGCGAACGTGACTGCGAAGTCGTTGAACGCCGCGACGGCACGCTTCTGGCCCTGTTCAAAGGTAAGTACCGCATGGAAGCCACCCGCGAACGCCACCCCGACATCATGCTCGACTCTATTGTGGTTGGCTGACCGGCTGACCTTTGGTCAGCTTGCAGTTTTGCCGTGCAAAACTGCCGAACGGGACAGGCCTAGGCCGACCATTCAGAAGGCTGACCGGTCAGCCGGCGACGTTGAGTTCGGTCGACATGCCCGCTTCGTAATGAGTCGGGATCAGGCAGGCGATCACGTTGAGCTCGTCGGCCTCATGGAATGAGACGAGCATGGTTCCCGACTGGCCGGGGTCGAGCACCATCACACCAGGCTCGAGACCATCCGAGTGGTCGACGTGCCCTTCAGCAATGTGGTGTTCAACGGCGGCGATCGTCGTGACGCGAAACTCGTGCTGGATGGCACCTTCGTTATGGACGACGAACTCAACCGTTTCGCCGGCAACCACCTCGATCGGGGTCGGCGCATATGAGAACTCTTTCATCGTGACGTGAATCGTTCGGCCGGCCATCGCTCCTTCATCCGCCAACGAAATGCCCATGGCAGGGTGGTCCATACCGGAATGATCGATGCCGGTCTGTCCGTCATCAGCCGGGTCCATCGG
This sequence comes from Acidimicrobiia bacterium, assembly GCA_016650365.1. Lineage (NCBI taxonomy): Bacteria > Bacillati > Actinomycetota > Acidimicrobiia > Acidimicrobiia bacterium. Next base: position 1,427 of record JAENVV010000237.1, on the reverse strand, counting down.
GACCATGACCGCTTCAGTCGTATCTACCACATCCGAATTACCCATTTGATCGACTCCACCCGACCCGGCGGTCGATTCCGAAGCCGGATCACTGGTGTCGGGACTGGCCGCAACAGTGGTTGGTCCGACGACATCGACCTGGACGGTTGTCGCCGACTCAGGAGCGCAGCTCACCAACATGACCATCAACAGCCCAAATCTCAGTTTCATTTGAATCTCCATAAGGTCCCTCCATCCTCGTCCAGATCCCGTGTTTGTCAGTGGGGTACTAGGGCTTTAGACCGGAGTCGGAAGTCCCGATCAGCCACTTGGCGGAATAGAGTTCCGGGATGGAGGTCAGCAGCCCGGATCGGATCATGTTCCCCGAGATTGGGCTGACCAAAGGCGAGATGGTCGGCTACTACGAGACCATGGCCGATTTGATCTTCCCATTCCTGGTTGCCAGACCCCTGACCCTGGAGCGTTATCCGCAAGGCATTGGCGCCAAAGGGTTTATGCAGAAAAATGCCGCCGACCACTTCCCGGCGACCATTGAACGGTTCGAGGTGCAGAAGTCCGACGGAGGCACGACCAGGTTCCCGGTGATCACCGAGCCAACCGATGTCCCGTACCTCGCCAACCAAGGCACGGTCTCATTCCACATTTGGACGAGCCGGCTCCCCGAAACCGATCGGCCGGATTACTTCGTGATGGACCTTGACCCCGAGGAAGGCGACGTCGAACAAGCTCGCTCCGCCACCGAGGCGGTCAGGGAGGTGCTGTTCTCGTTCGGCGTCGATTCCCTCCCCGTGGCAACCGGATCGAAGGGTTATCACGTATGGGCGCCGATTGTTCCTGACGCGCCGTGGCAAAGAGTAGCCACCGCTGCTCAGGCCGTTGCAGGCCTGGTCGTCGCCGCCAACCCTGACCTGGCCACGACCGAATTCCTCAAGAAGAACCGGAAGGGCCGGGTGTTCGTCGACTGGATGAGGAACCATCCGGGAGCGTCTGTGGTGTCGCCGTTCTCCATCCGGCCCCGTCCCCGAGCGTCGGTCAGCACTCCGATCACCTGGGATGAGCTGGCTACAACGAACCCGGATCAGTGGACCGTAGCCAACCTGGCCGAACGCGTCGCCGATCTCCCGACCTGGCCGGAGCCCTCGGTACTGCCGACTGCCGATATGGAAGCGGCCGCTCGGTCGGCTGGCGTAGATCTCGACACTCGAGTTGATCGATTCGGAAGAGAATCCTGAACTCGTCCGCGTATGGTTGAAAACCATGAAGGCTTCGACGAGTGTGCATCCACATTGCTTAATCCAATTCGCATGCACACTCGATCAAGAGGGGTAGACGGCAGGTCGCGAAAAGTTTTCTGGTGCTCAGTTTTCGCGACCCGCAGGTGACGTCGTATCTTGACTTTCAATTGGCGGTCGGGCTCCAGGGGGCTG
>JAENVV010000236.1 GCA_016650365.1 Acidimicrobiia bacterium | reverse complement strand
TACATGGACCAGGACTGGATCGATGCCGAAGTCCTCATCTATGACCTGATGACTGAACTGGATCCGGACAACCCGAATGTACTTCCAGCCGACTGGACGATGCCTCGCTTCGACGCGTTGGCGCCGTAAAACCGGCAACAGTGGAGGTGCCGGGCGCGTAAGAACCCGCCCGGCACCTCCATCGTCTACTCAAGGAGCAATCGCTAGTGGTAGCCGCCACCGATCCAGATATCCAACATACGACTGAAGAGCAGCTTGCCCAACAGGCCAGGCGCAAGGAGCTCGGCCAGAAATGGTTGTGGCGAATTCTGGGCTACATCTGCTTTCTTGGCGCTTGGGAATACGGTTCCGGGCGCATCCTCGAAGAAGCCCTCCTGCCGGGTCCGACACGAATTGTCAGGACGTTTGGTGAGCTCTGGGCAGCCGGCAAGATGCTCGACGCCTTCCAGGCCACCACCTTCCGAATCGCGGTCGGTTTTGGGCTCTCGTTCGCCATCGGCCTGTTCATCGGATTGATATCCCAGAACCGTTGGTGGGAGGCCTTTTTCCGGGACGCCACTCTCATCAGCCTGACCGCCCCGGGTCTCATCTGGGCGTTGATCACCGCCATCATCTTCGGAAACCGGATCGCCGGCCCGATCATCACCATCGTTTTGACCACCTTCGCCCTCGTGAGCGTCAACGTCTACGAGGGCGTCAAGTCCCTGCCAAAGGATCTCGTCGACATGGGCAAGGCCTTTCGGGTCGACGTGATCGGAAGGAACCGACACATTGTTCTTCCCCATCTGGCGCCCTACCTGTTCACCGGCGTCCGGTTCGGGTTCTCGATCGCCTGGAAAGTCACTGTGCTCACAGAGATCTTCTCCTCAGGTCGGGGCATCGGATTCGAGATGCGGACTAGCAGCCAACTGTTCCAGATGGACGAATTCCTCACATGGATTCTGGCATTTTTCTTGTTCGCCCTTTTCCTGGAAAAGGTCGTACTTCAGGCATTTGAAAACCGGTACTTCCGTTGGCGCCAGGGAGTTGCAGCAACATGAGAGGTAAAAGATGACCACTGCAACCGCTCAGCTTCCGAAGTCGACCAAACCGGTCTCTCTCATTACCCGGTGGAAAAGGTCGACCTGGATACCACGGGTCCTTTTCCCGATTGGCGTACTCCTGTTCTGGCAGGTCGGGATGCAAATCATTCGGAAAATTTGGCCGTTCGCGGTCGACGTTCTCCCCACCCCGATGGAAGTCGTCGACATGATGTGGGGAGAAATCATCAACCCATTCGTCGAGGGCAAACAAGCCATCACCCGCGAAAATTTGTACCTGACATTCGGACGGTCACTACTCCGGTTGGGTTCAGGATTCGTCATTGCCATGGTGATCGGCACGATCATTGGACTAGGGATGGGTCTATCCAAGGCCGTTGACGCTTTCTTCCACGACTGGGTGATGGCACTCCTGGCGATGCCGGCACTCGCCTGGGCTCTCTTCACCGGCTTGATCTTCGGAATGGGCAATCGCTCACCGATCGTCACGGTGGTCCTGACCGGCATCCCCTTCGTGATCGTGAACGTTCGGGAGGGCGTTCGTAACACGCCCCGCGAGCTGTTCGATATGGCCAACGCCTTCAAGGTGCCTAAGAACCGAACTACTCGTCATGTGTTGATCCCCTCGCTCATGCCTTTCTTCTTTGCAGCTATCCGATATGCGTTCTCGATTGGTTGGAAGGGTCTGGTAATCGCCGAAGTGTTCTCGGGCCAAGACGGCGCCGGCTGGACGATCAAGTTCTATTACGACGCTCACCGGGCGCACGGCATCATCGGCTACGCCTTCTTCTTCGTGATCTTTGCCTTGCTCCTGGAGAAGTTGGTTTTCGAGAAGATCTCCAACCGCGTATTCAAGTGGCGACCTAAGACCACCAACGTGGAGCTCGTGGAAGCCCGATTTGACGGACCCGATGACGCCGCAAATGCAACAGCCGCGGCACAGATCTAGGAGCAAGAGCGTATGGCAGAAATCAAGATCAAGAACCTTCACAAGGAGTTCGGCGTCGGCGAAGACAAGGTCGTTGCCTTGGTCGACGTAAATCTCGAGATCGAAGGAGATGTTTTTGTCTCGATCGTCGGCCCGTCGGGCTGCGGTAAATCGACGTTGCTCAACATCCTCAGCGAGATCGAGACCCCGACGTCTGGAAGCGTCACTATCACGAATAAAGGTCACGCGGCTCTTCCTGGCTATGTCTTCCAGGCCGCCCGACTGTTACCGTGGCGAACTGTGATGGACAACCTGTTGTTCGTCCAGGAGGAAGTTACGGACGCCGCCAGAAAACGGTGCCAGAAGTATTTAGACATGGTGCATCTCGGTGACAAGGGCAACAAGTATCCGGGGGAGCTATCTGGTGGTATGCAGCAAAGGGTCGGCATCGCTCGCGCCTTTTCGGTCGAGCCAGATGTCATGTTCATGGACGAACCGTTCAGCCACCTCGATGCCATCACCGCCCGATCGCTGCGCCGTGAGTTGCACGAAATGTGGAAGGCCACCAACAAGACCATTATCTTCGTAACCCACGACGTAGGCGAAGCCGTCGAACTATCCAATCGGATTCTCGTCTTTGCCAAAGGTGGCGTGCTCAAGGACGACATCGACGTGGATCTCCCGTTCCCTCGGGATCCGTCAGACGAACGGGTGGCAATCGCCAAAGCGAACGTACTCAAGAAATTTGAGGAACTCGACCTGGTGGCGACCTAGCCGAATCAACCGACAGGGAAGTGGGACCACCAATGACCAACGATCTATCCGGTTTATTCGAAGGGCCAATTCCTGGTCGTCGGACGATGCATGAATATGTGTACTCGACCCTCCGAATGGCCATCCTCGACGGGAAGTTGACTGGGGGTACCCGCCTTGTACAAGCGGACATTGCCTCGACTATGGGAGTATCCACCACCCCGGTGCGCGAAGCTCTTCGCGATCTGGCGGCCGAGGGACTGATCAAGCTAGATCCTCATCGGGGAGGGATCGTCCACGAGCTGGTATTTGGTGAGCTCGAGGAGATTCTCAGATTACGAACCATCCTCGAACCCGAGGCGATTCGTCAGGCATGGCCCAATGTGACCGACGAACTCATCGACGAGATCGAGTCAGTGCATCACAAAATCGGTACCGCTAGCTCCACCTCCGAATTCGTTCAACTCAATGATCGATTTCACCGGCTTCTGTTCGAAAAGGCTGCGGCGCCGCGGTTACTGGGAATTCTTGAAACGCTTACGGCGCCGTGGGTCATGTATGTCAGTGCGGCCTTGAATCAAGACGACCAGCATCGTGAGCGCGCCGCTCAAGGTCATAGCGAGATTCTCGAAGCCTTACGAAATCGCGACGTGGACGGCGTTATCGAGGCATCCATCGAGCATCTCAGCATCACTCACCGTACGCTCGAAGCGGCCCTCGACCTGGTCGAAAACGCACCTCCCTCGTAGGTCTCTGCTGTTTCAAAGGCGGACCTGCCGTATTTGGCCACAACTGGCGACCGCGAGAAGAACACACCGTCACCACCCAAACATCGGGCTGGGGGCCGGCCTCGGACCAACCCCGGCCGCTCAGCCTTTGGCCTCCCTGCCATCCGGTCTGTTGCTGCCAATGTCGGGTTGCCCCGTCAACAGGCGACCCAAAAGCTTGGTAGGTGGCAGCTAGAGTTCGTTCGACATGACGAAGGAACGAGCCGCCGGCCAGGGCGGCGACTCAATCGAACACCTTGGCCGTCGATTCATTTGGATCGAGACGATTCTGGTCGCCCTGGCGATCCCAGCAATCCTCGTCGAAAGTCATCGAGTCGACGAACCAGGATATCTTTGGGTGCTGCTTGCACCCCTAACGATCGTTCTCGTCAACGTCGCTCTTCTTGCTCGGAAGGCGTACCGGGCCGATATCTCTCTGGGATTCACGGCGCTGGCCGCGGCGGTCGCACACAGCTCATTCGGCGTCCACGCCACAGACCTGCCAGCCGCGATCGTCCTCGTAATGGCCGGATCCATCATGGCGGTATATTCGCCCGGGCGACGAATTTCGTTCACGGTTGCGTATTCGATGTTCATGGCGGCCCTCGTGCTGTATTGGGGTCGCGACGACGGGAGTGGACCGCTGAACGCGTTCACCGCGGTGGCCGTCTTCACTCTGGGAAGCTTCTTCCTCATCAACATAAAGGAGTCCGCAGCATCCTCGGGTGCCCGCCTCGGACAATATCGGGCAGCGATGAATCAATTACCCATACCTATCTTCGAGGACGATTTCTCGGGACTCCTCGCAGAATTTGATCGTCTGCGGCACGGAGGCGTATCGGACATCCGCAGCCACGTCGCGGAAACCCCCGGCGAGTTGACCAGGCTCATGAGTCTGATAACCGTGCTCGACGCCAACCAGAGCGCAGAGAGCTTCTTCGGAGCGGACCGCACGACTCTACTGGGGAGCCTCCAACCGATCGAGGCCGACGGCCGCAACTTTGAGCCCTACCTCACCGAGCTGGAGGCGATTTGGAACGGAGAAGATCAAATCGGCAGCTCGGTACTCATCCAAACCGATCCAGATGTCACGGGTGCCGTCAAGTGGGTTGTCCCCTTGCACGAAACAACGAAGACGACCTTCGTCGCAATCACAGACATCTCGGAATTGGTCGAACAACGAAACGCTCTGTCAGAGTTGAACCGGTCGAAGGATGAATTCGTCGCGGCGATCAGTCACGAGCTTCGGACACCACTCACGGCCGTCCTCGGGTTCGCTACCGAGCTGGCAAATGGCCCCGCCGAGATGAGCCAGCGCGAGAAGTCCGATCTGCTTCAGGTCATCGTCGAGCAAAGCCAGGAAATGGCCCACATCGTCGAAGATCTGCTGGTTTCGGCCCGTGCCGATCTGGGAGCCCTCGCCGTGTCTGCCACTCCTTGTGACCTTCCCACACTCGTTCGAGAGACCCTCAACGAGTTGGGGCAGAGAATTCGTGTCGATCACGCTGGCGACGTAACTGGCTACGTGGACCCGGTCAGATTCCGCCAAATTGTCCGCAATCTTGTGACGAACGCCGAACGATACGGAGGCAAGAACCGGTGGATCGAGATCATTCAAGATCCCGACTTCGCGTCCGTCATGGTCTCCGACGATGGACCAGGCGTCCCGCCCGAGATGGCAGAAAAGATCTTTGATTCGTTCGTTACCGCCCACGCACCGAAAGCAGTTACGGCTTCGATGGGTCTCGGGCTGTCGGTGTCCCGCCACCTCTCCCATCTGATGGGCGGCAACCTGGTCTATCGGGCTGCGGCGGACGGCAGCAAATTCATCCTCACGGTACCCAGCAAACGGCCGGCGGACAGTCCAACCGCCTAGGCGCGTTTTCCCGGACGCTCACAACCGCCGCATGAGTCGACCATACTGACCACGATGAGGGGGACCACTGCTGCAGTCATAGCCGCCATGATCGTGGCCGCCTCAGTCACCCCGGCACGTTCGGCGCAAGCCGCGCCAGGGTTCGAGGTGGTACCCGGGGAGTTTCTCGTGCGGAATCCGGGAGTCGTCATGTCAGACATGGAGGCGCTTTCCGACGGGTGGTATTTGATACACGACGCGACTGTCGAGTTCGCCAACGGACGGGCAGCCGCTCTCAGCCGCGACCTGGCCGCATTGGTCATTCCCAACCGCGTTGTTCAATTGGCGAGCGATCCACTGGTTTCCGATCAATGGGCTCTTGAGAACACCGGTCAGACGGGTGGCACGGTCGACGCCGACATCGATGCCGACGCAGCTTGGGCCTTCACCGAGGGTAATCCTTCCGTCGTTGTCGCGGTCATCGACACCGGTGTGGATCTCGACCACCCCGATCTGGCCGGCCGGTTGTGGATCAACGCCGGCGAGATACCCGGCAACGGGGTGGATGATGACCAGAACGGTTATATCGATGACGTGAACGGGTGGGATTTCTCCGCCTCCGACAATTCCCCCGACGACGAATACGGCCATGGGACCGCCGTTGCGGGCATGGCTGCGGCCGACCTCAACGGGGTCGGCACGGTCGGGATAGCTCCCCAAATCACGATCATGCCATTGCGAGCTTGCAGCCCCGGATGTCCCATCAGCACCCTCGTGGCCGCCGTGGCATACGCCCGAAACAACGGCGCCGACATCATCAACATGTCTCTCGGCGGTACCGGCCCCTACTTTGACCCGCTCCGCGACGAACTCACCGCAAGTCCCGACGTGCTGGTCACCGCAGCGGCGGGCAACACGGCTTCCAATAGCGATCCGAACCCGTTCTTCCCGGCCGGATTTGGCCTGCCCAACATCCTCTCGGTGGCATCCACCGACGACTCCGATCAACTGAGTGGCTTCTCAAACTTTGGCGAAGTGACCGTCGACCTGGCGGCGCCCGGCGAGAATGTGCTCACCACATCGATCGGTGGATGGGCCAACGCCTCGGGGACCTCTTTCTCGTCGCCGCTCGTCGCCGGCGTAGCAGGATTGGTCCTATCGCTCCGGCCGGGCTCGCCACCCGAAGAGGTCATCGATCTGATCCTGGCGGGGGTTGATTCACTCCCGTCTCTGACAGGGAAAACGAAGACGGGTGGGCGCCTGAACGCCGGAGCAACGGTGTTTGCCGCGACCGGTCCGGTTGCCTCCATTTCGCTGTCCACGACGGATGCCACCGTTCCTGCCACGGTAACTCTCGAC
>JAENVV010000235.1 GCA_016650365.1 Acidimicrobiia bacterium | reverse complement strand
GTACAGGCCGCCGACGTGGCGACCACTAAAGAGAGAAGCAGATACCGCATGGTCAAAGCAAAAGAGGGGGTGGGATGCCATATCGGCACCCCACCCCTGGTTTATTGCTTTACCGCTCGACCGCAGTGCGACGACGGAGGGCGAAGCCGGCGACGGCGGCCAGGAGGACACCACCCGCAGCGGCCCATGGGGTTGCCGACTCAACCGGGCTGTTGCCCGTGTTGACGGCAGCCGGAGCCGTGCCAAGTCCGCTAATCGACTCGGTAAGGACCGTGAGCGATGCAGCGTCAAGGGAGCCGACCGCATACACGATCAACGACGTGCCGTCAGCGATTGGCAGATCGGCCGGGCCGATGACAACCGGCTCGGTGGTACCGGTCGGAACCACCGTGGCGGAAATCGTACCGACAGCCAGGTCGGCAGAAACGCCATCCGGGTTGGCCAGATTTGAGAAGGCTACCGCGCCATTGGCCAGCACGTCGACAGCAGGGGCAGCGGCGGTGTGACGGACCGTGAGACGACCTTCACCGGCCGCGATGGCCGAGGTATCGTTTGCAAACACAGACAGGGTCGGGGCGCCATCAGCGGTCAGGTGGGCAATAATCGTATAGTTGCCAGAAGCGGGCAGTGCGACATCGCCGGCATCGATCGCCACGGTGTCGGTCCCTGCGAGCTTCACTTTCAGACCCTCAAGCGTTGCGCCGGCCAGTGCCGACAAATCCTGAGTTTCGCCGAACTGGAAGTTCTCGAATACGTTGGCTCCACCGGCTTCAACGTCGACCGCGGTATCGGGAATACCATGGATAAGGTGAATTCGGGGTGTCTCCTGGGCCATCGCCGGTATGGAAACCGCCATGACGGACAGTGCCATCAACAACAGAAATAGTTTCTTCACAATTCGTCTCCTTGAGAGTGTTTAGCACTAATACGTAGGCCTCAGGAAAACGGATGAGATCTCACCCGACTAGTCTGGAATTGACACTGGTGACCGGTTGGCATCGGATGTCGGGCTTTCACGACAGCTAACAACGCGACATCCCTCAACCTTGCAAGGTGGGGAGACAGGAGCACACTCATGGGTGACACACCCAAGAAGGTCACGGCCCCGGCCATCGCAGCCCGCAAGGGCGGCGAGCGGATCGCCATGGTGACCGCCTACGACGCCCCCTCGGCCTCGATCGCCTCGGCAGCCGGTATCGACATCATCCTGGTTGGTGACTCGGTTGCCAACGCCATGCTCGGCCACGACCACACCCTGGCCGTCGACGTCGACGTCATGATCCACCACACCGCGGCGGTCGCTCGCGCCAAGCCACATTGCTTGGTGGTAGGTGACCTCCCCTGGATGAGCTATCACATTTCGGTATCCGAGGCGGTGCGCAACGCCTCCCGACTCATCCGGGAGGGTGGTGCCGAAGCAGTCAAGCTCGAAGGCGGCGCCAACCGGCTACCCGTGGTCGAGGCGATCATCAATGCCGAGATTCCAGTGATGGCCCACATCGGGCTCACCCCGCAATCGGTTCACGCCATGGGCGGGTACAAAGTTCAAGGCCGAGCGGTGGTCGACGCAAAAGAACTCATTTCCGACGCAAAAGCCCTGACCGACGCGGGTGTATTCAGCATCGTGCTGGAAGGCGTGCCAGACACAGTCGCTCAGATCATTACCAAAGAAGTCGGCATTCCAACGATCGGGATCGGGGCAGGCGTCCACTGCGATGGACAGGTTCTCGTTTGGCACGATGTGTTGGGCCTGCACGACGGTCACTATGCGAAGTTTGTTCGCAAATACGCCGACTTGCGCCAGCAGGCGGTTGATGCGTTATCCCAGTACGCTGCGGACGTGCGCAACGAAACGTTCCCTGGCGAAGACGAGACCTATCACATGACGGACGAAGCCGCCGCCGCGCTATTCGAGGAGGAGCCACGCGACCTCTCCTGGCCGCTTTCCTGGTAGCCGTTCTTGCCAGTTGCTCATCGGGCTCCCAGAGGGAGCCCGATGTTGTTGGCAGCTCCTCAACCACAACCGTCACCACCAGACAGTCGACAACGACGACTACGACGGAACCCGCGGTCGTTCCCGAGACGACAATTCCGGAGGCCGTGAATACCGGCGACATCCAGGGCTTTGAGCTAACCACCATCCGACTCAACGGCGAAGATCTACTCGTCGCCGTGGCCGACACCGGCCAACTACGGGCACAGGGCCTCATGGGCGTCACCTCACTCGGCGATGTCGACGGCATGATTTTCGCCTGGCAGGAGCCGACCACAGGCTCGTTCTGGATGTGGACCGTGCCTATTTCGCTCGACGTAGCCTTCTTCGACGGCGCCGGACAGTTGGTTGACGTCTTCACGATGGCGCCATGTGTGGATGGCGAATCGTCGGATTGCCCGCGCTACACCCCGAGAAGTAGCTACATGTTTGCTCTCGAACGCCAAGGCGGCGAGCTTATCGCCCTACCTGCCGATTCGATCCTGGACGTCGATCTAGCGGCCTTCTTCCAGCCGTAGCTCCAGTGCGGCCATCCGCTCGTTGAGCCGAGCCACCTCGGCCTCCAACAATTCGAGCCGGGACGGAACCGGCTCGATCACCGTGTCGCGACTTCCGGGCGCGGCAACTTCATAATCCGATGCACTGCCGCCCAGCAGATGCATCCACCGGGGTTCTTTCTGACCGGGGACTCGTTCGAGGAGCACGGCAACCGGAATATCTGCACCAGCCATCGATTCCAACACACGATCGGCCTGTTCCAACGAGTCGAGCTGGACGTACCGTTCGGTCCGGAGCCGCAACTCACCGGAGGTCTGGGGGCCGCGTAACAACAGAACGGCGAGGAGTGCTTTCTGCTCGCGGGTCAGATCGAGACCCTCGTCGGCGATCTCGAGATGTTTGAGCGCCCGCTCCCCGGTCCGCTTGACCGTCCGAGCCAGTCCTTGTGCTCGCAGCGAGTCCATCGCCTCGATGGCTTCCGCCTCGTCGAGGCGCATAATCGGATTCCGGTTCGACGTCTGATTGCAGGCCGCCAGGAGCAACGCAGTTGTCAACGGATAGTGATCCGGGGTTGTCATGTGTTTTTCGATGAGCGCCGCGAGCACCCTTGCTTCGGCTGGTGTCAATTCCACAATCGGCAACCTACCAGTACCCTTGAATCATGCGAAAAGTGCTCTTGATTTTGGCGGCGATAACGCTGACTTCGTGTGCATCCAGCCAGCACGGTCCTTGGGTCGACGCCGCCGACCGCATCGCCAATGGTGTCAACGAATACCCCAGCGAGTTCGTCTGCGACGAAAAGGGCGTGACCTTCCTGGATTTTGCCGGGCACCGATACGCGGCTGACCCATTGGGACTGCTCGGACCCTTACAAAACGACCGCGGAGAAGCGTTGGTGTACGGACCGTCCGATCGTCCCGTTGAGAGCCTCTACGCCTCGGGTCTTAGCCACACATTTGGCCTTCCCGGGGAGGATCCGACGGTGCGCGAACTGTATGTCGACCTCGACGGCAACCAGGACTATGTCTACATTTCCGTCGACGGCCGCCGCGTCGAGCAATGGCCCCACGCCGATCAGGGTTGCCCGACCAATCCCGATCTAGCCAAGTAACGGCTGGCCGGCAATCACGTTTTCGAGCATGCCTGACACCATGTTCATCATCGAAAAAAGCCGGTCATCTTGTTCCTGGTCCGGGGCCAACTTCGAGACAAGCTCCAAACCAAGAAACAGTGAGGATATAGCGTAGGCCATGTCACCGAACGGTAGAAAGGCCTCGATCGGTGAGCCGGCAAAGACCTGGCGCAGGGCTGTTTCGACCAGGTCAATCCATGGTTGGAAGGCTTGCACAACGGCTTGTCCCATCTCCGGATCCGACGCCGCCCCGGCCATGAGTTGAGCGACCATGGTGATCGAGCCCCGCTCCATGTCCTCGGCGTGCAGAGTCGCCGCGACAGACACGAGATCGCTTAGGTCGGTAATCCCTTCGATCCGCCGGCGGTACCGCTCGACCTGGATCTGTGACGATCTTTCGATTGTGGCGATGAGAAGATCGCGCACGCTCCCGAAGTGGTAGAAGATAAGGGCCTGATTGAATTCTCCGTGGGCAGCTATCGCCCTGGCGCTGGCCCCGGTAATGCCTTCGTCGACAAGGGTGTCAAAGGCGGCATCAAGGATGCGTTCTTTGGTTATGTCGCCGATCGTCCTGCTTGGCACCGGCAGCTCCGTCACGTTCGGGACGGTCATTCTTGCCAGCCCAAAACACAGACCACCATCAGCAAGTCCATCAGATTCTCCTCTTTGAGCAATCGCTTAGATCGTTCGCTCAAAGGATATCCGACGATTGGCCGATGTCAAGCGATCGCTCAAAATGATGGGCTAGAGGCTCCGGATCCAGGAGATATCGGCAATGTGGTCGGCGGCAGTGCCGGGCGTTTCCACCACGATCGGGGCGGCCACCGCCCGCAGTACATCGGCGAGTTCGTCAGGGGGAATCCGACCACTGGTGAGGTTCTGGTGCCGGTCGCGCCGAGAATCGAATTCGTCCTTCGAGTCGTTGCAATGAACCAGATCAATCCGTCCGGTTGCATTCATAACCCGCTCGATGAGACCTTCAAAGGCCTCTCCCCCTGCCCAGGCGTGACACGTGTCGAGACAGAATCCCGGGTTGAGGTCGGCGATCTCTTCCCATAATCGACCAATCACCTCGATCTGTCTGGCCATGGCTACCTCCCCGCCGGCCGTATTCTCAATAAGGATCGGAACGTCGGTCTCGATCGCCTCCAGGGCCTTGCGCCACCGAATGAACCCCTCGCTCTCGTCTGCATCCTCGCCGGTCATATGACCACCATGAACGATGAGCCCCAATGCACCAACTGCGGCCGCCGCGTCGGCCGATTCCTGCAGGATCTTTCGCGAGGGAATACGGACACGGTTGTTGCCCGATACGACGTTGACGAGGTACGGAGCATGAACATAGATGCCGACCTCGGAGGCGCTCAAGGCGGCCGCGTCGTCGCGGGGCGCCGGCTTCTTCCATGATTGGGGATTCGAAAGAAACACCTGAACGATGTCGGCGCCACGCTCGGCAGCTTCTTCGAGCGGGTTTCCAGATTCGACGTGAGCGCCGACCAACATCACACCACCGCCCTGGAACGAATAGCCATGTCAGTCAAGCCCTCGGCAACGTCCGCCGGAGTTCTCGTCCAGTGGCGGGCCGTAATCGCCAGCGTGTGGTCGTCAATCCATCGGGCGCCCCAGGGGTCCTCCGGAATCGACTCGGACGTTGTGACCGTCACCATGAGCGCTTCCGAGACATGGTCAAGATGCGTGAGTCGGCCTCCCCGAACGTCATCGATCGCGGACCACGGGATCTTGGTGGGCCGGCCAAACCAGCCGCTGAGGTGAACGGTCATCCCGCCCTCATCTGCGACGAGCACCTTGCGAGGAATCAGAAGATCCCGAAGGCCGTGCACGATCAACCCGAAACCAAACGTTCCGTATGCAGCCGCCCACAGATAGTCGCGGGCTTCGAAGGGATCGATCTCACCAAGAGTGAATGGCACTCCGAACCGTTCGGTCAACCAGGCCACAAAGGCGGTGCCCTCCAACCAGGCCGCCGTACCCGACAGAAGGCCACCAACAAGAAAGTCGGCGAGGATTGTGGCCCCAAGCAGACCGAGCATGGCCCAACCAAACGTCCGATGTGGCTTGACCCGAACAACGATCATACGAAGCCCAGGGTCTCTGGCGTCAGCAAGGCTACGTACGGTATACCTCTCACAGCCATCTTTTCCGTCGCGAGGCCGTCAGACCGATCTACCAGGCATATGGCCTGGACCACGATCAGCCCGCCGGCCTCGGCCGCGTCAATGGCTTCCATAAAGGCCCCCGTGGTCGTGGTCGTATCTTCAAGAATCGCCACCCGTTCACCAGCAACCACCGGCCCGACCAGGCGACCGCCCGTGCCGTGGTCCTTGGCTGCCTTCCGAATCGAAAATGCATTCAACGGGCGGCCCCGGTCGCTGGCAACCATGGCTGTCGCGATGGCGATTGGGTCGGCGCCCATCGTCATTCCACCGACTGCCACCAGATCGTCAGCCAGCCGTGACAATACGGCACTGGCCACCAATCGGGCCCCCCGGCCGTCAAACGTGGTCTGACGGCCGTCGAGGTACCACGACGAGGTCGCCCCTGATCGGAGTGTGAACGGACCATCCGTCCGGATGGCGTGATTCATCAGGTGATTTTTCAATTCGGAAACTTCTTCCGATAAACCGTTCAAGTTCGACCCCTCAAATGTCGATATTCATGGCATAACACGTTCAGCCTCCTGTGTTATCCCGACCATGGCGACCACCCTCTGGGGTGGTCGCTTACGTTAACCGGTCGGACGAAGCCGGGTGAACGCCCTCGGCGATTCTATTCGTGCACCACACCCAACCGAACCGGTGGCGCACCATGACACGGAGCCGATCACATGCTGAATCAAGGAAACCCGATATCCTGTCGCCAACATGAAGGCCCCTGACGCTCAAACGATCCGCCACACACTCTATGTGGCCGTAGCGGTATCGTTTTCTACTCTGGTCTTCTTCGAGTTCGGCAAAGACCTCGGCGACGCGGCTGCACTCGTGTCCGTGGTACCCGTCGCTTTGGTGGCGGCTTTCTTCGGAGTCCGCGCCGGCCTGGTAGCGACCGCGTTGGCGTTCCCTTTTAACACGTTCCTACTGGACTACCTTTCTGGCGTCCGAAACGACAACGGCGCCGTCACACAAACACGCGCCCTGATAACGCTGTCTCTGGTGATCGTCAGCCTCGCCTCCGGGCGCTACCACGTCCTGGCGAAGAGAGTCCAACAATTAGAAGACGCCGATCGGGCTTCAGAGGACTCGGCCATCCGATCAGAGGAACGGTTGCGCACCCTCCTATCGGCGGTACCGGACGCTATCGCCAGAATAGGTCGGACTGGAAGGGTGCTGGAGATTCACGGCGAGACCGGGCTACTCGACCGAAGCGACTATCTGTACCGCAATCTGGGCGATTTTCTGCCCGCCGAATTCGCCACGGCGCTGGTCGATGGCATACAGCGCGCCCTAGAGAGTGGCAAGGTGCGGGTGGTATCGGGCAACGCCGACCTGGGTGGAACCGAACGATCTTATGAGGTCAGGATCTCACCGGACGGGTCGGAAGCCGTTGCCACAGCCAGGGACATCACAGCCCAGCGACGGGCCGACCAGCGCGAAAAACACGGCAACGCCGTCGGTACCCATGACAGCTTCGTGGCGGCCATCGCCCACGAACTGCGCACCCCCCTGTCGGCGGTGATCGGCTTCTCCCAGGAGTTACGCGACCATGAGGGAACCTTCTCCGACGCCGAGCAAGCTGAACTTATCGACATAATCGCCTGCCAGGCCCGGATTCTGCGGTACCGCATCGAGGACCTGATCGCGGCCGCGCGCGCCGACGTTGGTCTCATCGAGGTGGCCAAGGGTCGGTTCGACCTCAACCACCTGACCAGAGAAGTTGTTGCCTCATTACCCGATAACCAGGTCCGGGTCATCGGCGAAACGACCATCGCCGAGGCAGATCGATTCCGCACCGTGCAGGTGATCCGAAACCTCGTCGACAACGCCGTGACCCATGGGGGTTGCGAGGTATTCGTCACGGTCGAGTCAACCACCAGCGGTGTCCAGGTCGGGGTCCATGACGACGGCCTCGGGGTGGGTCTTGAGAATCCCGCTGAGGTGTTTGAGCCCTATCGGACCGACGCCGAAGCCGAGACCCAACCCGATCGCCTCGGGTTGGGTCTGGTCGTTGCCCGTCAACTCGCCCGTCTCATGGATGGCGATGTCATATACGAACGCCGGAACGGTCTCAGCTCGTTCGTCTTCTCGCTACCGAAAGCAACCTAGTGCCGCAGTTTGAGTGCAACGTGTGTAGAAAGTCATTCGCAGT
The DNA here is from genome assembly GCA_016650365.1 of Acidimicrobiia bacterium. Lineage (NCBI taxonomy): Bacteria > Bacillati > Actinomycetota > Acidimicrobiia > Acidimicrobiia bacterium. Next base: position 6,547 of record JAENVV010000235.1, on the reverse strand, counting down.
CCGCCAAGACATCATTGACCGATACGACAATTGGGTTCCCTCTCAATGCCTCGATTGCCGCAACCTGAAGACCAGGTCCTCGTCGAGGTCGGCGAAAGCCGTCACCGGCGAATCCAAATCGGCGGCCCGCCGATCCAGGTCACGAACCTCACGCGAATCACTCTCGCTGGCGCAAGTGCTCGAAGAGTTCACCGACGGCCCGGACACGGGCGTCTTCACCGATGGGTCATCAATACCCAACCCTGGCCCGGGTGGCTGGGGTGCGGTATACGTCGTCGGCGGCGAGATCGTCGCGTCGGCCCATGGAAACGAGCCCGACACAACCAACAACCGAATGGAGTTGACCGCCCTCATCAAAGGCGTCGATCTCGTTCCCCAAGGAACTCCCACCACGCTGTTCTCGGATTCGAACCTCTGCATACAAACCATCAACGAGTGGGCTGCCGGGTGGGAACGTAATGGGTGGAAACGCAAGAGCGGACCCATCAAAAACCTCGATCTCGTCCAAGAGTTATACGCCCTCGCCCGGACTCGCCGCGAACTCACGTTCAAGTGGATCAAGGCGCATGATGGATCCCGATGGAACGAATACGCCGACGCCTTGTCGACCGCCTGGAACCGCCCAAACTTATAGCGACACACGGCGGCCAGGTCGGTACGATAAGAGGGTGACACAATCGGTTCTTTCGCGACCTCTGTATCGCCTGTACGAGCGCCAACTTGAACGCGGGCTGGACTCGACACGCCTCCCACGGCACATCGGGGTGATCCTTGATGGCCACCGACGTTACGCCCGAACCCAGCGCCTGCCCGACTACACAGCCAGCTACCGCGAAGGTATGTCGAAATTCGAACAATTCATCGAGTGGTCCCAGAAGATCGGTATCGAAACCATCACGGGGTGGGTGTTGTCGCCTCAGAACATGACCCGACCGGAATCGGAACTCCTCCCCTATTTCGAGGTACTCAAAGACCTATTCTCCCGACTCCCCCGACTGGCGGCTCAATACGACATGTCGCTACGGGTCATTGGCTCACTCGACCTGCTTCCCGACGACCTGGTCCGGGCAGCCAAGGAGATGGAAGTCGCCCGACCGACCGGGACCCGTCAGCTCAATATCGCCATGGGATACGGGGGTCAGCAGGAGATCGTCGACGCCGCCCGCGAGTTGATGGGCGAGCTTCTTCAAGACGGCATCACCCCCGACGAGATCGCCGGGCGGATTACCCGGGACTCGCTGGCGGCCCACATGTACCTATCAGACCTCCCGGACGCCGAGTTGATCATCCGCACGTCAGGCGAATCACGATTGTCCGGGTTCCTCTTATGGCAATCGGCCTATGCCGAATTCTCCTTTGTGGATGTGCATTGGCCAGCCTTTCGAAGAGTGGATTTCCTTCGATCATTGCGTGATTTCGCCCAGCGAGAACGACGTTTTGGGCAGTAGCGAGTGGCAGACGGAGACTCCCCGGATCGGGCTCCGCACGTTTGACGAACGCGACCTCGATCTTTTCCTGGAGTATCGCAACGACCCTGAAATAGCCCGTCTACAGGGTTGGGAATTGCCATACACCGAAGCGGAAGCCCACGAATTCTTCGAGGATCTATCCCAGTTTCCGCCAGGCACTCCCGGCGAATGGCATCAATTCGCCGTCGTCGACAAGACGACGGGAGTCACGGTCGGCGACGTCGGGCTGCACGTGCGGGCGGCTGATCCCTCGACCGCCGACGTCGGCTACACCATCGCTCGCAGCTATCAACGAAGAGGCTACGCAACGGAGGCGGTCGGAGCCGTCATCGAGTTCGCGTTTGATGTGGTGGGCGTCAGAACCGTTTTTGCCAACGCACTCGCCGAAAACGAAGCGTCGCGAGCCGTCGCCGAACGGGTCGGCATGGCCCTTGACAAACAATGGTTGACCAATGATGGCGAAGAGCTGGTCAGGTACTCGATCGTCAACTAGTGATTGTGATCGTCACCAGAACCGTCGCGATCTTCGTGGGTGTGGTCCTCACCGTGGGAATGGCCATCCGAACCGGCGGCCGGGGGACCCACTCAGCAACCAGGCTCGCCATGATTTCCGCAACAGCTCGAACCATTCTTGAGCTTTATCGCGGTGTTTTTGATCGTAAGTCTGAGCCGCTCCGCGCGAGGCAAGTCGGAATTCTTCCAGTTCCCCAACACGTGCGTGAATCCAGGTCGTGACATGTCGAACAGCCTAGGCTCGCCTGTGGGAGAATACGGGCATGCTTGCATTGCTCGCCGACGGCGAGACCATCACGATTCGCCCGATCTCAAAAGCGGACCGCTCCCAACTGGCGACCGGATTGAGCGCGACGAGCGAGCAAAGCAGGTTCCTCCGCTTCATGCGGATGGTAGACCGGCTTACCGAAGCCGAACTCGATTACCTCGTCAACGTGGACGGAGTGGACCACGTCGCCCTCGTCGCCGTGGTTGACGGAGGCCAGGGAATCGGCGTGGCCCGATACATCCGAGACACCGAGGACCCGAGCCTTGCCGAAGCCGCGGTCATGGTCCTGGACGCGCACCACGGTCGAGGCGTCGGAACCGCGCTGGTCAAAGCGCTCGCCGACGCGGCCCTCACCAATGGCGTTAGTCGTTTCACCGCCTATGTCCTACCGGAGAATCGAGCCGCCATCGACGGTCTCACCAGGGCCGGGGCAATCATCGAACAGGAAGATGGTCTCTTGCGAATGACCGTCGACTTGCCGCTCGAAGAAGACCTGTTTTGTCAGAGTGCCTTACGGGTGGCGCTGCGCGAGGCCGCGGCCTGCGACCTGACGTTGGACGATCAGCTCTGACAGAGCGCCTCGACATCGTCCGGGTCGACTGCCAGAGCACCGGTTAGATTGACGGCCCCGGTGGGGGTCATGGCGATGTCATCTTCGATCCGGATCCCGATGCCACGGAACTCCGCCGGGATCTCGTGGGCAATCGACCGGGCGTCCTTGTTCTCCTCGGCCTCCAATTTGAGGGCAGCATCCCGGCCCATTCGGTATCGACGTTCGTAGCGGGCATCAAGGTCATACTCGACGAGAGCGAAATCAACCGTCTCCCGATCAGGGTCGATGTAGATGCCGGGTTCAACGGTGAATGACATGCCGACCTCAAGGACCCGTGAGTCGTCTCCGACCTGAACCGACCCGGCATCGTGCACGTCCATCCCGAGCCAGTGCCCGGTGCCGTGCATGAAGTACTCGCGATAATGATGCATGCTCAACGAATCTTCGATGCCGTTGGGCAACATTCCAAGGTCGATCAATCCTTCGGTAAGGACTCGCTTGGCCGTCTCGTGCAGGTCGCGATGGGTCGTGCCAACCGCAGCCCGGGCGATCGACGCCCGTTGAGCCGCCAGAACCACCTCGTAAACGGCCCGTTGGGCGGCCGTGAAGGTACCGTTGGCCGGGAAGGTACGGGTGATATCCGACGAGAAGTAGCCATACTCGGCTGCGGCGTCGATGAGTACCAGGTCACCGTCTTGGATCTGGCGGCTGTTCTCCGTGTAGTGCAAAATGGTGGCGTTCGGGCCTGACGCGACGATCGACGGGTACCCGTTACGTGGCGAGCCTTCCTGTCTGAAGACGGACTCCATTGCCGACTGGACCTGATATTCGTGCGCGCCTGGTGTGGTGAAGCGCATGGCGGCTTGGTGTCCAAGAACCGAAACGTCGCAAGCCCTCCTGAGATGTTCAAGCTCTGCGTCCGATTTTCTCAATCGGAGCTCGGCCAGGGCCGGCGAAGGATCGACGATCCGGGTGGGAATGGTCTTGCCATACCGTGCGGCAAGCGGTGCCAATTCCTGGATCATGCTCAAAACCGTGGCGTCGAGCGGGCCTCCGATCCGGTAGAAGACCGTCTCGGTTCCGATCAAGTGGTCTTTTAGCCTGTCCGATAGGTCGTTGATCGGGTGGGCCCGGTCGGCCCCAAAGGTACGCACGGCGCCTTCCGTTCCGGCCCGGTATCCGTTCCAGATTTCCATCTCACGATCCCGGGGACGCACAAATAGCGTGTACGGCTCGGTGGGATGGGAAGGATTTAGCACCGCCACGGCATCTGGTTCGGTGAACCCGGTCAGGAAATAGAAGTTCGAGTCCTGCCGAAACTCGTAATGGACGTCATCGTTGCGGGTGGCTTCCCGACCGGCCGGAATGATGGCAACTCCGTCGCCGATTGTCTCGGCTAGCTGTGCTCTCCGGTGCGCAAATTGGTCCATAGGCGCCAGGCTACCGCCTCGATCAATCGCATCAAACCAGACACAGGAATCCAGTTCATCTCAGGAGGAGGCCGGGTTGAGCGCCGCCGTTCGAACTTTTCGGTGCCAGGAGGCGACAGCTCGATCGACACGAGCAATCCTCAGCCTCTACCATCGGCACAACGCAAGGAGACAGAGTTGACACGAGACCAGATCTTGACACGCCTCGGCGAACTCGCCAGCGAAATTGAATCGGCCAGGAACTACCCCGACAAAGTCGCCGCCCTCTCTTCATTAACCGAAGAGCGTGATGGCCTTCGTGACACGTTGAGATCGCACGCGCCCCTGTCGGTTGACGATATGAAGAGAGAACTTGATGGCCTCCGATCACACCTCAGCCGCTTTCCGAGCACAGGCATCGAGATGGCGCTCGGCGAACTCAGCGTGACAGGTACTCGAAACGCCATCGACGCCATCGCCGACGAACAGAGCTCGGCGGACCCGCATAGCGCGGTGGTGTGGATCCGCCAACGCATCGCTTTTCTCGAGGACCAAATCAGTAAGAACTAGGCCGGCTAAGTGCGAGCCCTAGAACAGTACAACCTTCCAGTGCACGACAATCGCGCCCGCCCCTGATACATTCGACCTTATGGAAATCGCCATCAAGCTCTTCCTGTCGGTCCTCGTTGGGGGAATAGTCGGCGCCGAGCGGGAATACCGGGACAAAGCTGCCGGATTTCGGACCATCCTGCTCATCACGCTCGGAGCCACCGTCTTCACCATCATCTCAGAAGATCTGGCCGGATTGAACAATGACCCGGGTCGCGTTGCCGCGGGAATAGTGACCGGAATCGGATTCCTCGGCGGCGGAGTCATTTTCAAACGCAACGGCAGTATCCAGGGTATCACGACCGCAGCCACCATCTGGTTGGCGGCGGCTCTCGGGATGGGCATCGGCGCCGGGGAGTACGCAACCAGTCTGGCCGCGTTCGCCATCATGATGGTGGTGCTGGTGATCCTCCCGAAAGCCGAGGCACTCATTGACGTCCGATCGGAACAGTTGACTTACCGGATCGTCACCGTCGCAGACCAGTCGAAACTCGGGGAACTCCACCAACAGTTCCTCGCCCTCGGCCTGAAGATTCGTTCCTTCAAAGAAGCCAAGGACCACGATCAAATGATCACCTTCTTCAGCGCCGGCGGTCCCCAGGTCGCCCACCGGGCCGTCATGCGGGCGCTGTACGAAGATCCTGAGGTTGTCGAGTTCGAAACCTGACCACTTCGAATACCCAAAACGGTCAGAGCGTGGGGAGCCACCCGGCGATCGCTCGTCCGATCTCGGCTCCTGAGTCTTCCTGAATGAAGTGAATCCCCGGCACAGTCAGTTCACGTTGGTTTGGCCAGGACCGGCAAAACTCGCGCTGGCTGCCAACCAGTATCGAGCCGGGTTCGGCATTGAAGAAGTACTTCGGCACGGCTGATCGAGACAACCAATCCGAATAGTCGGTGACAATATCGTGTACATCGTCCGGATATCCATCGATGGGAATCTGTCGGGGCCAGGAAAGTGTCGGACGTCGGGCTTCGCCCCCGGCCAGATAAGGGCGCCGATACTCGACCATTTCGGCGTCGGTCAGATCCCGGATAACTGAGCCCGGCAGGACCCGCTCGACGAACAAATTTCGGTCAAGGATCATTGATTCGCCGGCCGGTGACCTCATCCCTTGAAAGAACCCCCTGGCGGCCTCAGGCCAGTCCTCCCAGCTGACTGGGCGCACGATGGCCTCCATATACGCAATCGCCTTGATCCGCTCCTGATGGCGAAACGCCCAATCGAATCCGAGCCCAGAACCCCAATCATGAAGCACCACGGTGACGCGGTCTCCCAAATCGAGGCGATCCAACAATTCGTCGAGATAGCGCCGATGTTCGACGAAGGAGTACGACAGTGGTCCCGAGTCCTCAAGCTTGTCGGAATCACCCATTCCGATAAGGTCAGGCGCCACCAGCCGGCCATGGCCCTCGAGTTCCGCCATGACAAATCTCCACAGAAAGGACGAGGTCGGGTTTCCATGGAGGAACACAATCGCCTCGCCTTCACCAACGTCGAGATAAGCCATCTGCCGGTCAAAGACGCTTAGAAACCGTTTTTTGTACATAGGTGTCCTCTGGTCGGGCGCCGACCTAGGTTAAGCGAAGTTCCTTCTCGTAGGGGCTCGGAAACCGAAATCGCAGACCGACCGGCCCTATCCATCCTGACAGGCGATCGGCCTCCCGTTCAAGCGCGGTCGTCGCTTCGATGCCGACGTCTCGTAATAAACCGACGGCAATGGAT
>JAENVV010000234.1 GCA_016650365.1 Acidimicrobiia bacterium | reverse complement strand
GCCGAAGACCTGGTCGACTCCAACCCGCTCGTCTATGTCGTCGATCAGGGCACCGGTTTCGTGTTCGGCCCCTATCCGGCCGGGACGATCATCAAATGGACCCAGGCTCCTGGAGCCCAACCATCAGAGAAGAAGATGGGCAGCACTAAAGGTCAGGCCGGAGCCGTCGATTACCACCTGAAGGGCCAGGGCGACATGCTTGTCTATGCCGTCGACGCCTCGGGCAACGCTTCAGACCCGTTGGTCTGTCTGGTCCCGCCGCTGCCGAAATAGGGGGATCGATGTCTTCGTTCTGTAGGGAGGGACGAAGACATCAAGCGGCGCGGTTGCGGTAGCAGGCGCCCCACCGACGTAGTGACCCGGTGGGGTGCCCGCTCCCGTATACTTGGTCTAACAGGCAGGAAAGCGGGGTTTCGTCAGCGGCGACGCAGCGGCTCGCCTATCGAGATCCCCGCGACCAGTCCGGCGGCAAGAAAGACGGGGAGAAACACGAACGTCTCGGTGACCATCCAGATAACAAACCCGAGGACCCCCCCAACCCACCGATCGCCATTACCAGCGTCGGATCAATCCCCGACCGTCTCACAGGTGCCTTCCTCCGTGTCAACCGGCACCGTGTAGATCACCGTGATCGTGGCAACCGCCAACGGGGCCATCGTGCCCAGATCACACGCGAAGTTCGGACCAACCGTGCACGTCCCGGTATCCGTCGTGATCGTGTCCTGCGCGAACCCGGTAGAAAGGCCCTGGAATCACCTTCATGTAACTAGACCTAGTTCCGTGGGAGACCATCACTCTTCGTAGTCGCAACCAGACAGAATCCGACATTCTGGGGATAACCCCGAAGTGATCAGCACTATGCGTAGGAAGCCCTCAGTCGTTCGACCCCCTCCCGGAAGGAAACCTCCGGCGAGTAGCCAAGATCCCTGCGGGCGGCGGTGAGGTCGAACCAGTGAGCCGTCGCCAACTGTTCGGCCAGGAAGCGAGTCATGGGCGGTTCTTCGTCGGGGCGGAACCGGGTGAAGAACCATTCTGCCGCCGACCCGGCCGCGTAGGCGACGGCAGGCGGAATCGTTTTGGTGACCGGGGCAACGCCGGCCGCGTCAAGGAGGTCATTGACGATGTCGCGGATAGGTCGCGGTTCGTCTTGGGCAATGAAGTAGGCCTTGCCCGAGATAGGGGCGCCCGGTGCCAGCCGATCGAAGGCCGCGAGGTGGGCGGCGGCGGCATTGTCGATGAACGTGGTGTCGACGATGTTCATCCCGTCGCCGACGAACCGGACCTTGCCGGCCCGGGCCCGTTCGATGATCCTCGGGACGAGTTGGGTGTCGCCCGGACCCCATACGAGGTGGGGGCGGATCGCCACCGTACCGAGACGGTCGTCGGCCTGGCCGAGCACGAAGCGTTCGGCCCGGGCTTTCGTCTCGGGATACGGGGCCGTGAAGTGGTCGGGATAGGGGGCCGATTCGTCGACCCCTTCGACGTCTCCCCCGCCGTGGACCACGCTCGGCGTAGACGTATATATAAGGCGTTCGATTCCGGCGGCTTTGGCGGCTTCGACGACCCGGTGGGTGGCGAGCACATTCGACCGTTCGTAATCGGCGGCCGAACCGGACACCCCCGCTTTGGCGGCGACATGAAACACACCGTCGCAGTCGCGAACTGCCTGTGCGGCGACATCGTCATCGGCCAGATCACCACGCATGACCTCGACGCCTTTGGCCGCCAGGACCGGGTAGTCGCCACGAGCCACACTGCGCACGTGCCACCCGCGGGCCAGGAGTTGATCGATGACCGCTCCGCCAACGAATCCTCCTCCGCCGGTCACGAGAACTTTCATTCCACCCGTTTCCCTGCCCAGACGGCCAGGGCCGGTCGGTCGATCTTCGAGTTGTGCCGGACGTCGGTCGGGAAGCCCTTGTGCGACAGCAACCGTTCCACTCGCTCGGCTCCTACGGCGGCGGCCTCGGAATGCTCATCGATGAAGCTGAGAATTTCGTCGAGGACGTCGTCGTTGTAACCAGGTTCGAGTTCGACACAGACGATGAGTCGCTGCTCTCCGGGTTGGCCGATTCCCACCAACGCCGATCGGGCTACGGCCGGGTGCTGGTCGACCAGTGACTCAACCGGAACCGTGGGGATGTCCCCGCTGGCGGCATGGACCCGGTGTGACCGGCGACCCCCGAACCAGAGTCTTCCTTCATCGTCGAACCGACCGAGGTCGCCCATCCGGTGGGCAACCTTTCCGTCCCAAAACAGTTTGGTCATGGCCATGTCGACCGGACGTTCGACGTATTCGAGACTCACGTTCGGACCCCGCACGACGATCTCTCCAAACGAACCCGTCGGGACTTCGCCCACATCGGCGACATCGGAGACCGGTTCGTCGGCGATGGGGATGAGGGTCACGTCGACTCCGGCGACGGGACGTCCAACGCAGATCCCGACCCCGTCGAGGTTGGCGAGTTCGGAACTGTCGATCGTGGCGACCGGCAGGGCTTCGGTGGCACCGTATGGGGTGGCGATCACCGTGCCCTCGGGAACCATGTTCAAGATGCGTTGCTGGATGTCGCGTCGGACCGGGGCACCGGCGGACAGAACCAGTTTGATCCCGTCGAGGGTGTCGCCGGTCGCTTCACCGTAGCGTCCAACCCGGTCAAGCAAGGCGGGTGAGCCGAACAGGAGATCGGGATGAAAGGCGTCGGTGAGTTCGATGATCCGGGTCGGGTCGACATCGCCCGGTCTCGAAAAGTCCATCCGGGGCATATAGGTGGTCAGCCCCATGAGGGGTCCCAACAGGGCAAAGGGCGCAAACGTCGAAACCGATTTCATACCGCCCGTCAGCCCGTACATGGAGGTGATCATGTCGACCTGGGCACCAAAGATCTTGTGGGTCATAACCACGCCCTTGGGAGGGCCGGTCGAACCGGACGTGAACACGATGGCGGCCGATTCGTTGTCGGCGACGATCGATGCCACCGAGCCAGTCGTCCACTGTCCGATGGATCGCCCCCGGTCAGCCACATCGTCGAGAGACGGGGTCCCCCGTTTGACCCGACCGGCCGAGACCACGGTGGCGTCTGGCGCCCAGCGGTACAGGGTCCGGGCGGCCAGGGCGGTGGGAATTCCCACGAACCCAAACGGTGACGTTTCTTTAAGGGCCTGGGAGATCGACGCCAGGCCGAGTCCCGGGTCGATGAGAATCGGAACCGCGCCGGCTCGCATGAGTCCGTAGCCCGCCTCGAACATACCCTTGCCGGGAGGGACCATGAGGACCACTCGTTTGCCGGCGAAACCCAGTTCGACGAATCCGGCCGCCAGGTCGCGGGTTCGCTCTTCGAATGCCCCGTAGGTGAAACCCCGGAAGTTGCCCCGTTTACGTTCGGCAACGACCACCGCCAGTTGATCGGGGTGGCCCGCCGCCCACGTTGACATACGATCGGTAACGGGGCGGGTCATGTCAGGAACTCAACAATTCTGGGAATGAGGTCGACCCGTTCGTCGTCGAGGACGAGATGGTTGGCGGCGCCGTATCGGACGACTTCGGCGTTCGGGAACCGGCGGACGAACTCGTCGAGGTAGTCGGCGTTGAACACGAAGTCTTTGGTTCCCCATGCCAGCATGACCGGTTTGTCACCGAGCAGGTCGAGGCGGTCGCTGATCCGTTGGATCACGTCATAGGTTCGGTGCTCGTCGTTGATTGGAATGTCCTTCACGAACTCATACACCCCGAGGCGCCGTTTCCACGAGAAGTACGGGGCCCGGTAGCCGCGCCGCTCTTCTCTACTTAATGGCCGGGTAACCGCAATCCGCACGGCGCCTTCCACAAAGGCATTGGCGCCTCGCACGACGGTTTCTCCCGCGCCGGCCGAGCGGGCAGCCAGCAGGGCGGCGGGGATCTTCTTGCCGTCTGGGGGGTGGAAGCCGGCCGAGTTCATAACCACCAGTTTGCGAACCCGCTGCGGATTGGCCACGGCCCAGCCGAGTCCGATCGCTCCACCCCAGTCGTGCATGACCAGGTCGACCGGGCCATCACCGATCACGGTGTCGATGAACTCGCCAAGGTCGGCGATGCGCCGCTCCAACGAAAAGGGGTACTCGTCGCGGGTGGGATGGTCCGAGAAACCCATACCGATGTGATCCATGGCGACCGCCCGGTGGCTGGTGGCAAGCGGGCCGATCAGGTTGCGGAAATAGAACGACCAGGTCGGGTTGCCATGCACGAGCACAACCGGCGAACCCTCACCTTCGTCGACGTAGTGCATCGACATTCCACCAATGGCGGCTTTGCGAGAAGTGAACGGGAAGAGCTCGGAGGGGAATTCGTCTGGCAGCACTACCAGATAAGTTCGTACGCAGCGGCGTTGATACCGCTTCCCATGCCCATCAGGATGACCCGATCGCTTTCGGAGATGCGACCCAGATCGTCCTGCATCGAAAGCAACATCGGAACCGACGCCGGTCCAGTATTCCCGAAGGTGGGGAAAATGCGGGGAACCTTGTCGCTGTCGAGTTCAAGCAGGTCGCTGACCGCCTGGGTATGCACCTGGGAGATCTGATGGATGGCATACATATCGACGGTTTCGTCCTGGAAAGCGAACTTCGAGAAGGCCTCTTGCCAAGTCTCTTTGGCAAGGTCGAGGCCGGCTCGTAACAAGCCGGCCGTGTCGGTGCGCATCTCGTCTGGTTGGCCGACGCACAACTGATTGTGCTGAGTGTTGGCCCGGCTGAGCCCACCAATGAAGCGGTGGGGCGATTCGACCAGATCTCCCCGTGACATCACCATGGCGACCGCCCCCGACCCAAGGGTCAGCGTGGCGAACTGTTCGCGGAACATTTCGGGAGTCGCCGTGTCGCCGTTGAGCCGCTCGATGGTCGATTCAACGGCCACCCGTGACCCTTCTCCATTAACAATAAGGCCATGATCGATTTCGCCCCGCTCGAGCATGGCCGCCACGATGGTCATGCCGTTGAGGAAACCGAGACAGGCGTTGCCAACATCGAAGTTCAGGGCCGTATCGGGGAGGCCAAGTTTGCCGTGCACGATCGAAGCGGTTGACGGTTCGATGTAGTCGCGACACACCGAGGTGTTGATGATGATGCCGATGTCACCCCGGTCGATACCGGACACCTCAATCGCCTTCTCTCCGGCCAACGCCGCCGCATCCGACGGCAATACGCCCTCTTCCCAGAACCGGCGTTCATGGATTCCGGCCAGCGACTGGAGCAGTCCAGGTGCGGCGTGCAGACGTTCGTACGAGCCTGCGAGTTGAGCATCAATTTCGTCGGAAGTGACCACAATCGGAGCATGGGCATGCTCAACGCTCGTGATGGCAATGTTGGTATAGCGTTGATCTGCCTTCGGCACCAGAGGGGGTCCTTCTCGGGGCTAGTTATTTCGGATCAGGTGAGTGTATCGGACCGGACACGCTTTACACGATCCGACGGTCACTGGCCCACCGGGCCAGCTCATATCGACTCGACAGCTGCAGCTTACGCAAAACCGCCGAAACATGCGTTTCAACAGTCTTGACAGAGATCGACAGGCGGGAAGCCACCTGCTTGTACGTGTATCCCCTGGCGATCTGTCTGAGCACTTCGCGTTCCCTCGTCGTCAGCTGATCCAACTCGGGATCGGACACGGTGGGGGCTGACTCGGCGAACGCGTCGAGTACGAAGCCGGCCAACCGCGGCGAAAACACCGCGTCCCCATTGGCGATTCTGGCGATGGCATCAACCAGGTCGGCCGGTGAGATCGATTTGGTGACATACCCCCGGGCCCCGGCCCGGATCATGGCAATGACGTCTTCGGCTTTGTCCGAAACCGACAACGCCAGAAAACGAACGTCGGTGTCATCCTCAGAAATATTCTTGATGACGGCCAATCCCCCACCGCCCGGCATGTGAACATCGACCAGAACGACCTCGGGTCTCAAATCGCGGATGGCCCCGATTGCCTCGTCGACATCGGAAGCCCAGCCGACCACGTCGACATGGTTGGCAAGTTCGGTCCGAACGCCGGTCAGGAACAGCTCGTGATCGTCAACCAGAAATACCCGCATCATTTGTCCGAACCTAGCGGCATCGACAGGTGAACCTCGGTGCCTCCGTCGATCTCACTCGAGACGGTCGCGGTGCCTCCGTGACGTTCCATGCGCCCGATGATCGAATCGGCGATCCCGTGTCGATCACCGTTGACGGTGCTCACGTCGAACCCGCTCCCCTGATCCGACACGAACACGTCTACCTGGCCGTCGGCGGTTTCTGCGTACACCGAAACCCACTGAACTCCCGAGTGGCGGGCGGCGTTGGCGGTGGCTTCCCCGGCGGCCCGAACGAGGGCGTCGAGGGTGGGGTTCAGCTGGACTTCTCCAACGGTCACCAACTCCACCCGGATGTCGTAGTCACGTTCGACCCGTCCCGCCATCGATTGGAGAGCGGTACTCAACAATGTCGAATCGACGTCTGGATCGGCCTCGAATAGCCACTGGCGCAGTTCCCGTTCCTGGGCCCTTGCCAGGGTGACCATTTTGTTCGGGTCGTCTGACCGCTGGATGAGGGCCAACGTCTGAAGGACCGAATCGTGAAGATGAGCGGCCACATCAGATCGTTCCTCCGAACGGATCCGATCGCTTCGTTCCTCGTTGAGGGCTCCCACCAACCGCACGATCCACGGGCCGACCAGCAACATGAGCCCGGCGGCGGTAACGAGAACCGCCAGCAGCGGCAGACCGAGCGTGGTCAAGGCACTCCTCGAGGCGACGAATGTGGCGACACCTGCGAACAGGACGACGGTCCCCACCACCATCCGGCTCATCGGTGGTCGCAGCGAGGCATCACCTCCCGGGAGCATCCACGAAGATAACCGGCTGTAGTTATCGCCCTTGTCGAGGATGGCGGCCAACCCGAAGGCGATCAGTCCGAACGGCCACACGACCGAATCACCAAACCAGAGGTTGGCGGCTCGCAGGGTCATCAACACAGCCACCAGCATGAGGGCCAGGCCCAGCTTCTGTGAGCGGCCGATAATCTGCTTGTTGCCGATGTCAACGGTGTTGACCGTCATGGCTACCCCGATGAGGTAGGCCACGACTCCCACCCCACCCGCCAGGGCCAGCACCACAAATGCCGCCCGAACATACGACGGCGACACACCAACCGATTCTGCGACGCCGGCGGCCAGTCCCGAAAGGATCCGGTCATCTGATCGGCGATACAAAGCCGGTTGTCTTTCGGTGCGCTCCATACATCAGATGATGGCACGGAGTAGCGTCGGAGCCAACGAGGTATTGCCCTGAGACAAACCCTGAGGCTCAGGGTTTTCGGCGGGCCATACCCAATAGCCGACCAGGTCGCCGTCCCCCAAGATGAAGCCATGAACAACTACACAGAAACAGCGGCACCGGAGCGTGAACCCTCACCCGACGTGTCGAGGCCCGGACTTGTCCGGCCAGTCAAGCGGCGAATCATCACTGGCGTAGCCAGCGGCCTCGCCGATTATTGGAACGTGAGCCCGGTGCTCACCAGATTGGGCTTCGTCCTGTTGGCCTTTGCTGGTGGACTGGGATTTTTCCTGTACGCGGCCGGTTGGTTGCTGATCCCCAACGACGACGGCACCGAGTCGATCGCCGAAGAAGCCCTGCGGAAGGCCCGCTCCGGTGAGTCCCATGTTGGGATCGTCCTTATCGGACTGGCGGCCCTCATCGGGGTTTCGTCCATCGGCGGAGTCGACGGTGGCCTCGCCTGGGCAGTGGCCCTCGGGGTCGTTGGGTACCTGCTCTATCGAGGCGACTTTGGTCGAGCCGGCAGCAACGACCAATCACCGAGCCGCTCAGACAGCCCCACCAGTGCCTATCGCTCCAACCGGGTGAGTTCGGTTGTTTCCGACCAGGAGACTGCCGAAGGTAGCGGCCCGCCGCCCCTCCCACCCCGCAATGAACGGCCGGCCCGTCCGCCGCGTCCGCCAAGGACGCCCCGTCCCCCAAGGGAACGGTCCATCCTTGGTCGTTTGAGCCTGGCGGCCGGATTGATCACCGTCGGCATCATGGCTCTGTTCGACAACGCCGGGGCTACCGTCGAATTCCGCCATTACATCGGGGCGATGCTCGTCGTCGTTTCCGTCGGGCTACTCATCGGCGCCTTTGCCGGTCGGGCCCGCCGGCTGGTGTTGATTGGCCTGCTCCTGTTGCCTGTGGCAGCGATATCTCAATGGGTTCCCAATGGTGACTGGCTCGTTTCAATCAACGATGCCGAGAGCCTCGTCATCGACCCGACCACCGTGTCAGACCTCCAAGCACGGTACGAGTACGAGGCTGGCGACGTCACGTTCGACCTGCGAAACCTTGGTAGCGAGGCATTCGACCTTGAGATCGATATGAAAGCCGGCGACTTGACCGTCCTGCTTCCCGACAACACCGACAACAGCAACATCGACGTGACGTTGGGGGTCGGCCAGGTGACTGTCGAGGTGGGCGATGGCCCTCAACCTCAACTAGAGGTTCAGGTCGGAATCGGCGAAATCAACACCTCCGGGCCCGACCAGGGCGGATTGGGTTTGGACTACACCCTGACCGGCGATTCGGCAAGCAATCTCACTATCGACCTTGGCATCGGCCAGGTCAATCTCAGGAATTAGGAGCTGACATGAAACGTCATCCGATCGATTACTTTTCCCTCATCGCCGGCTTCGGCTTCGGCGCCATCGCCATCGCAACCCTCGCCGACCGAGCCTGGTTCGGGCTCGACGCTTGGAACGGACGGTGGATCGGCCCGATCATCCTCATTGCTTTGGGCTTGATCGTGATCGCTCCGAAGCAGTCCTCGTTGTCCGCCGAAACGACCGGTGTACAGACATCCCAGGTCGGCGAGGATCTCGACACGATCTCGGCCGCCCACGACGAGCTCCCACCGGTCTTGATGCAAGACGACCTGCCAACCGACGAGAGCTAACCCGATCCACAACAAGGGAGAGGCGGACTCAGGTCCGCCTCTCCCTTCCCCATTTTCGGGCGGCCCAACAAACACCGGCTTGAGCCTGAGAGCGGAACCACCTGGGAAGTGTGGTATCCGCTCTCCCCCCACGTTCGAACCTTACGACCTCCCACTGAACAACCGCTGAACGTCCGGCCCATGGGCATCGATCTGGACAGCTACGGGCCAAAGCCCGGTACCGTTCAAACCGATATGACCGCCCCTCGAACCTTCACCGTTGCACTGTTCTTAACAGCGGTGGCGTGCAGTTCACCAACCGTTGACGCACCCCACGACCTCGTTTCGGCCACCACCGTCACCACCGTCGCGGCTTCGCCGCCCGCACCTGCGATACCACCGGGGCCGCTTCCGGCACGGGTCGTAGACGAACTGGACACCCTGGTGTCTTCCCTCGACACCGACATCGACCGCGACGCCCTTCGGGCTTTGGCCGACGCCAACGACGCAAGGGTTGCCTGGCTCATCGCCGACCTCCTGCGTTTCTTGCTCCCAGGACCCATTCAAGACGACGCCATCGTCACCTTTGAACAACTCACCGACGTGGATCTCAAAACGGCACCGGTCCCCTGGGTCACGGCCACCAACCTGCTCATCGGTTGGGATGTCCCGGCGCCGCCCGACTACGTCCGATGGAAAGGTCAACTCTTCTCCGCCATCGACGACCGATGGGCGCCCTTCTTCGAGCCGACCGCTTCGATCGACTACCGACTCTTGTCATGGGGCGGCGTCCGGCCGGACGATCGGCCCTTCGGCGACTTCGCAGCCTCCTGCCAGGGCGGCTGCATTCCGGCTCTCGACAACCCGGCAGTCACCGACGTGTCCGGTGGCAGCTGGTATCCCGACGACGGCGTCGTCTTTGGGATCGTCCTCAACGGCGAAGCCAGGGCGTATCCAAAAAACATCTTGGAAGTGCACGAAATGGTGATCGACACGGTCGGTGCGGTTCGAATCGGGTTGCCGTACTGCACGTTGTGTGGTTCGGCCGAGGCGTACGACCTGGCGTCCGTACCGAACGGTATTGACCCTTCCTTCATGCGCACGTCGGGCTTGCTGGTGCGATCCAACAAGCTCATGTTCGACCTCAACACCTGGTCGGCCATCGGCACGTTCACCGGCGTGGCAGTGTCAGGACCGCTCCATGATGCCGGTGTTGAGTTGACCCAACTCAGCGTCGTCGTCTCAACGTGGGCCGAATGGAAAAGGACCTACCCGCAGACCACGATCGTGGCTCAGGATGGGGGCATCGGACGATCGTACGAGGCGGACCCACTCGGAGGGCGCGATGCCAACGGCCCCATTTTCCCGATCGGCCCCGTCGACGATCGACTGCCGGTCCAGGCGCCGGTCCTGGGAGTCGAAGCGGCTGACGGAACTCTGGTGGCCTTTCCAATCGCCGAGGTGCGTGAGCAACTCGCGGTCGGCAAACGGATCATGTTTGGCAACATCGAAGTTGTTGCCATTGCCGGTGGGTTCACAGCCGTGGAGAACGGTTTGGAGATCGTCTTCCACGAAGCCTTCTGGTTTGCCTGGTCACAGTTCCATCCGGACACCGGGTTGTGGCAGCGAGGCCTCGATAATTAGGTGGCTACTGGGCTGCGAAGATGTGCACGGTCCACAGCATCCCGGTGCCGTCGATCCAGGCGCCGATGCCAACATGGGTGTATCGACCGTCCGTGATGTTGGCCAGGTGGCCTGAGGAGCCGGTGAACACGCTGTAGAGCCCCTGAGCAGTGCTACCGCCCGCCCCGACATTTTCGGCACTCATCGTCCACTTGCCATCGATGCCACCCATCCCACTGTGTGAGATACCCCCGGCGATGGCCATTTGTTCAGCCCACCACCTCGCATAGCCGTCGAGCCCTCCGTCCCGGCTGAGCGCGCCCACGCCGGCCGATGAACGAGTGCTGTTGATCAACGAGAGGAACGTCGATTCATCTCCGCCCGACACATATCCCCCGGCCGGAGCCGTGGTCGTGGTGGTGGGCGGCGGTGCAGTCGTCGTCGTTGCCGGTGGCGGGTCCGAGGGAGGCGTCGTCGTAGGTGGCGTCGTCGTAGACGGAGGCGCATCGG
>JAENVV010000233.1 GCA_016650365.1 Acidimicrobiia bacterium | reverse complement strand
TTTGGTTCTTGTTCGCCTGGGTCTGGGGCTCTCTGTAGTGGCGGAATTGGCACTTGGTGTCGCGCCTCTCGTTCTAGGCGGCACCACTCCGAGTTGGTTGGCAGCCGGTCCCTTGGTAGTAGGTGGGGTGGCGGGCTGGCAATTATGGCGAAAACGACCCCGACCCTTAATCGTTTGGGTGCTGACTGCTGCAATGATAGGAGGCTCGGTCCCATTCATCGATCACCTGATTGCCTTGGCACTGTTGGTCGGGTTGGCCGGACTGGGCGGGCTGGTGATAGTGCTGTTGGACCGTCGCGCTGCGTCCTACTACGTGGTGTACTTGGGGGTGGTAATCATGGGTTCTCTGGTGGTCGACCACCAGGACGAGGCATCGACCGAACTGCTGCTGGCGTTGATGGTGGCGGGTGCTTCCTTCATCGGTATTGCTACTGCCTATGACCAAATCTCTAAGAGGATCCGCGGCAGCGAACGGCGCTATCGGGAACTGTTCGAGACTGCTGCCGACGCCATCATCGGGATCGACGGCGACAACCGGATCGTATTGTTCAACAGGCAGGCCGAATCGGTATTCGGGTATCGGGCTGAGGACGTCATCGGTGAGCCGCTGGTGATGCTGCTGCCGGAACGGTTCCGAGACATTCACCCCCACCATGTGGAGGGTTTCGCCCAGGGCCGCGTCTCGCGGCGGTTCGAGACGAGCGCCGACCGGGTGCTGGTGGGTCTCCGCCGCAGTGGGGAGGAGTTCCCCATTGAGATCACCATCTCCAAACGACCCGTCGATGGAAGCCTGGAATTCACCGCGGTGGTGCGCGACATAACCGAGCGGCAAAGGACCGCCGGGCAGCGTGAATTGGTCAAAGAATGCTTCGCGGCGATCGGTTCAAGCCCAAATGCCGACACCGCCCTCACAGAGGTCCTGCGCAGAGTGTGTGAATACACCGGCTGGATGGTGGGGGAAGCCTGGATACCGAGTGCGGATGGCTCCCGACTGGAGGCCAGTCCCGCGTTCTACACCCGATCAGCGGGCCTGCAGGCGTTTGGAGCGGCTGGCGAGTCGATTTCCTTTGAGCCGGGGCACAGCCTGCCCGGCCGAGTATGGAACTCTGGGCAGTCCGAGGTGGTCCCAAACATCGCCGACGACCCAGAGTGGAAACGCCCCGAACTGGACGCCCGGCGCGGGATACGAGCGGCGGTGGCGGTGCCGGCCCTCGCCGGTGGTGACGTCGCCGCGGTACTGACATTCTTACTCGAAGCACCCCCGCCAGACGGCTCGCAACTGGTCGATACCATCTCAACGGTGGCAGCCCAACTTGGTTCCACCATCCAAAAACGGCTGGCCGAGGAGGCCTTGCGGGTCAGCGAAGCTCGTAACCGAGCCAGGCTCGAAGCCCTCCCCGATCTGGTCTTCCGTCTCAGCCCGGAAGGCACCTTCCTCGAATACCGGGTTCCCGACCAGTCCGGGTTCTTTGCCCCGACGGAGGACCGCGTTGGCAAACACATCAAAGATGTATTACCGCCTGAACTGGCCGCCGAACTAGCAGCGGCCAGTGCCCAAGCCCGCCAATCAGGCCAAACCCAGATTTGGAACTACCAGTTCGAGATCGGCGGTCAACTCCGCCATCGTGAAGCTCGTCTCGTCCCAATCCACGGATCAGACGAAACGATGGTGATCGTTCGTGACTTCACCGAACGAGAACAGGCAAGGGAGGTGCTCGAAGCGTCGCTGCGTTCCAAAGACCAGTTGATCGCTTCGATCTCTCATGAACTACGCACCCCCCTCACCGCAGTGGTCGGCTTCGCCCTGGTCCTCCAGGACGCGCATTCCGGGCTGTCTGGTGAGGAGCGGGCCGAGATGATCCGGACGATCGCCGATGAAGGCGCCGACCTGACCAACATCGTCGAAGACCTCCTGACCGCCGCCAAAGCCGAAGCTGGGACCCTTACCGTCGTTCATGTCCCGGTCGACTTGCGGGCCCAAGCCGCACAAGTCTTGGAGACCTTGCACCAACAACAAACCGGGCGTATCGAACTCATCGGGACTGGGATCCGGGCGATAGCCGACCCGGCTCGGGTCCGCCAGATCATCCGCAACCTGATCTCCAACGCCCTCAAATATGGGGGAGATACCATTGAGATCAACGTGACCGGCGACCAGACCACCACCCGAATAGCGGTCACCGATAATGGGCCCGGCATACCCCCCGGCCAACAAGAACGCATCTTCGAGGCCTACCAGCGGGCCCACCACACACCCGGATTGACCGCCTCGATGGGCCTCGGCCTCACCATCTCCCGCCAACTCGCCCACCTCATGGACGGAAACCTCACCTACCAGCACCAAATTGGCCAACCCACCTTCGAACTCACCCTCCCCAAAGCCACCTGACGGCGATCCTTCGGTCGTAGTGCCCGTCCCGGCGGGTCAGGTCGATGGCTGTTGTTCCGACGTGATCGAATACGACGGGTGGCCGAGCACCGGCTCGATCCAATGCCAGGCCGGCAAGATCCCGCCCGTCCGCGTAGCGGCGGAATGGGACGTCGATGTATGTCCCCGTGTTCGTGGACATCGTCACGAAGCTGATTTGGAAAGTGATACCTGGCCCGTACAGGTCCTCGGCTGCTTCGAGCGTGAGGTGGTCAGCAATATCGGGAAACAGCCACAGCAACTTCCGAAACGCGGCTTCTTCTGGCATAGGCGACCACCGCTCCACAAGCCGCGATCCCTGGCCCGAATCACGAGCCGAACGCCCGGGTGGGCTGGCGCTGGTCACCCCGATTATGACCGCCCACAATACGCTCGGCGACATGTTCGACTGGCACCCAATAGCAGCCTTCCCGAATCAGAGTTCTCAATTCGGTCAGACGTTGAGACCGGGGCGGGTTCGCCCGGACCTGAAACGTCTGGTCCGGCCGGGCGACCGGTGGATGGGTGTTCTTCCACGACTCCGGAAGGGGCGACCCGGTCTCTGGCCCGCTTTGGGGGGTTGGCGCGTTTGGGTGCATAGGAACAGGATCGGCCTCAACGGGGCCAAAACTTGAGTCATACTCTCGGCCAAACCACATGAATCCCAAACGGACACGCCAGGCTGAAAGCCGATAGTTCTTCGCTTTTTCGAAGGGCCTAATCAGATCATGTGAGTGTGTCTTGCGCTCACGGGGGTGCTGCTCCGGCCGCGCAGTTTCACTGCCCATGAACCGAGCGTACGGGTTGTCGCTGACCCCCGTTATACGAGTTCGCCCCCCAAGCTCGGCTTCGGCTGGCAGGATTGTCGGGTCGACGTGCGATGGGACTCTTTTTCTTGAACTCAACTCGACATGACC
>JAENVV010000232.1 GCA_016650365.1 Acidimicrobiia bacterium | reverse complement strand
CTCCGGAATCGGCCGCAACAGATGATAGGACCTCGACAGAAACTGGCAGGACAGCACCCACTGCTTCAACAATCCGCTGATTAGTCGTTTCGTCGTTGTTGGTCGTAGTCACGTTAATACCTCCCTTCGCAAGCATACCTCACGATGGCAGTGAGGTATAGCTATATCGTGAGGTATTATCCCGCAATACTCGACTGGAGGTTTGGCACGCCCAAGAAGCCATCACTGGGTGGGCCTATGCAGGAGCAGAGTAACCTGCGGGCTGACAAGGAACCTTGACAGAAGGCTGTTGATGACATATACCGATCCGACCAGCACAACAATGGCGGCAGACCGAAGCCGAGGCGCACCGATTGGTCCAAGGGACTCGGCTCCGAGGCTTAACATCGGAGCGATCCGACTTGAGATCACCGCCGGATCCGTCAGGGAACAACCATGAGGCCGGGCCGTGTCGCATTGATAGCGGGTCTTGTGGGATACGCCGTCCTCGTGTTGGTCACGATCTGGCTGCTTTCTCTCGATACCCTCTCCCAAGCCAATGCCAGGTACACCGCAGTGTTACTCCCGATGGGCCCGGCGGTAGCCATCGTATTGCTATCCATCAGGCGGTATCAGAAGCTCGACGAACTGGCCCAAAGAGTCCATCTCATGGCACTGAGCGTCGCCTTCGTCGGGACGGTTTTGTTGGTGTTGACATGGAGCCTGCTGGATCTCTTCCAGATGTTCGAGACTCTTGGGATCTCCCCACTCAGCAGCCTGACCACCCTAGGAGCCCTGATCGGTCTCTATCTGATCGGCTACGTTGGAGCGCGGCGACAGTACCGATGAAGAACCGCCTACGGGAACTCCGCGCCCAACGAAACTGGACCCAAGGGGAGTTCGCTAAACATCTCGAAGTCTCACGTCAAACCGTCAACGCCATCGAAACCGGCAAGTACTACCCGTCACTCCCGCTCGCCTTCAAGATCGCCCGCATCTTTGATCAGAACCTGGAAGAGATCTTCGATCCCGACACATGAGGCGGCTGGCACGCATCTATCAAGGTCAGCAAATCGAGAGCCGCATCGAGCGTACCGCGAGAAGGCACGAGGTGCCGGGGATTTGATCCTGTCGGGCACCCGTTCCGTGGCTGTTCCGGTGGGGATTCGTAGTTTCGGTGGTGCAGTTCGACCAGACTGTGGCGCATGGTTGAGAAGGTTTTGAGTGTGGAGATCCGGTCTGCAGTTGTGGCAGACCTCGAAGCGATCACCGTTGTTCACTGCCAAGCGGCTTTGGTCGGTTTCGCTGAGATCTTCCCGCCTGCGGCCACCAAACCGACGCCGGCGTCGTTGCGGCCCCGCTGGCACGAGCTGGTCACCGACCCGGTTGCGAGCGTATTCGTGGCCGAGACTACATCTGTGGTGGGATGTGTGGTGGTCCGTGAGGAACCGACGGTCCCGTCTGGAGTTCTGCTCGACCGGCTCTATGTCCACCCGGACTGGTGGGGCAACGGAATCGGAAGCCTTCTTCACGACGTTGCCATCGATACGGCCGCCGCTCTCGGACATGATGCTATCAACCTGTGGGTTCTGGAATCGAACCAGTGGGCCAAGGGTATGTACGAACGTCGCGGATGGCGCCGGGTCCCTGACCGGACCCTCGCCAACGAACCCGACACCGTGTACGACGTCCTATACCAGCGCTCCGTTTCCGGCACCAAACCCGATTAGGCATCATCCGTCCTGGCTGGTTGGTGACTGCCCAACAGGGATACGGCCGAGCGGATCGAGGGGAACCAGTCGGTTCCCAGACACGCGACGGAAACAGAAGGTCGTATCGCCCGAGGCACAACAGCACTGAGGGCCGGGCTGCTGAGAGCAGTTCTGCTTCCGCGGGTCTAGGCCTATCCCCCTTTCGGCTCAGCGGGCAGAGCCAACAACGGATCAGGTAGCACCGATCCGTACACGCCACCGAGCAGAACCGGCCATGTATGACACCGTCCGGTATCGGCACCTGGGGGCGTGCCGGTCGACTATGCGCACGTACTCTTCGTCGTGATGGCAAGCGTCGAGTTCCTCGTACGTTCTTCGGGAACAGCGATGAGATCCGACAGGTGGTTCCGATCGTTGACGGAGTGCCACTTGACGAGCTGATTGCCAGCTTCGAGAAGGCTCGTGATTCCTCCGTCGTCGGCGCCGACGGAGGAGTGGTCGTCGACTATTTCAGCTTTCGGCGGCCTCAACATCTACTTCCTCAGGCCCGTCCATAGATGAAGGCGAGATCCCGACGGCCAGCCTGTCTTGCTAGGCCATAGCGAACTCAGCTTAGGAAAGCGCCGCTTCCGGCCTCGACGGAGATGAGGAACCGTTCGGCGTCGATACGACGACCGAAGTTCTCCGCCCGCTGTGCCCCGTGGGTCCCGCCAGCGGGCTTGCCACGACATGCGACCGGATTCTTGGATGAGCTCGCGTATCGACGCCACGACCCCCCTTCTCGGCTTCGTTCTGGGCTGTCCCGGTGGTGATGATGCAGGTTGACCCTGGCACGGGAGTGTCAGTAACCCTCCAATTTGAGCAATTTTGGCGGGTTCAGGTGCAAGCGTGGCTCAGGCTGCGGGGGTGCCACACTTTGGACTCCGGGCGTCTGAAATGCACGATCGCGGTCGGGCTGCCATCCTGCGGTAACGGTTCATGGTGGGCTTCTCGGACAGGGCAATTCACACTTGTTGAAAGATTCTTGTCATACGATTCTGTCCTGAGTGGCCTTTATAGGAATGAGGGAGAGTCTTGGACGCGGCCGGTACTCGACAATTCGAGGAGTTTTTCGGGCAAGCCGAAGCACCGATTCGGTACGCGTTGGTGGCGTCCTTCGGGT
>JAENVV010000231.1 GCA_016650365.1 Acidimicrobiia bacterium | reverse complement strand
TGCGACGTTCTCGGCGGCGGCCGCCAGCGATCCCATCGGCCGGAGTGAGGCGGCGGCGAGTCCCGAAGCGATCAGCCCGGCGACCGCCGCTCCGATAAGCCCGATGATGACAAACTGTCCTTGAATACGATTGAGAAACTCTTGCTGCTCGAGCAGGTTCTCCGCCAGCATGAGTCCGCCCCCGTTCTCCAATGGAACGGTGATGATCCGGTAGGCGCCCCCGGCGGTTTGTTCGGTGTGGATGACCGACGGCAGGCCGTTCCTGATGGCTGCGATGTCGATGTCGCTGACATGAAGTGGTTCTTCTATGCCGTAGGTGAGGAGCGGGGTGCCGAGATTGTCGATAACCTGGATTGGCTGATTGGGACCGAACAGGCCGCGCAACGGAGGGTTGTCGGGTTGACCGGAACCAAACCCCGAGCGGAGTCGCTCGGCGCGGGCGCTGAGCTGGCGATCGGCGTCCTTTTCGATTTCATGAACCGTTGAAATGAAGGCGATCGCTGCCACCAGCAGCATGCAGACCGCCACCGATCCGGCGACGAGAAGGGCGATGCGACTGCGAAGATTCATGAGCGCAGGACGTAGCCCACACCGCGTACGGTGTGGATGAGCCGGCCGGCGTCGTTGTCTTCGGTCTTTCGTCTGAGATAGCCGATATATACGTCAAGCGAATTCGATGAGGTCTCGAAGTCGTAGCCCCAGATCCGGTCGTAGATGACATCGCGGGTCAGAACGATCTCAGAATTGCTCAAGAGCAGTTCGAGGAGGTCGAATTCGGTCTTGGTCAGGTCCAGTTCATGGTCGCCACGCTTGACGACGCGGGTGGACAGGTTCATGGTGAGGGAGTCATAGCTGAGTTCGTCGTTGTCTCCCTCCACCGGCTCGTTCCGCCGCAAGAGGGCGCGTAGGCGGGCGAGGAGCTCTTCAAGCGCGTATGGCTTGGGCAAATAGTCGTCCGCGCCTGCGTCGAGGCCGGCCACACGATCGGAGACGTCCTGGCGGGCGGTCAACATGAGGATCGGCGTTTGGATGCCTTTCGAACGCATCCGCCGACATGCGGTGAGTCCGTCAATATGGGGCATCATGATGTCGAGCACGATGACGTCTGGCTCGGCAGTGCCGACCGCCTCGAGGGCCTCGGCGCCATCGAACGCAAGCACCACGTCGTAACCCTCGAACTTCAGGGCTCTTGACAGCGCGGTACGAACGCCTTCATCATCTTCAGCGATCAGGACGGTACTCATGTGGGATCAGTTTACGACGGTTCGGTTCAATACCCGATGAGCTGATCCTAAGAACGGACTAAAACCTCAGGTCCGCTGGTTGGTTTGGCAAAGCGCACCAACCAGCCACCGCGAGTGGATCCGGCGATGAGTCCGCCGTGTGGAGCGCTCGTCGCTCCACAGCTGACGGTGGTCATCCGGCCTGATTGATGACCCGGCGCATCCGCCACGAGGCGATGGCCATGAGGACGAACGCAAAGCCGGCCAGTGCCCCCAGCTGGGGAAGGATATCGACCAATGATGCATCATGGCGCACCAGTTCTGCGAAGGCGTCGTTGGCCCAGTAATGCGGAGTGAACCGGGCGATCCGTAGAAGCGTGTCGCTGAACAGTTCGATCGGCAGCATCGACCCTCCCACGGCGGCCAGCCCGATGCCAGCCACAATGGCCACCCCCCCGGCCTGTTGATCGTTTCGGAACAGTGCCCCAAAGAGCATTGCTGCACCGGCGCCGACGGCCGCGAACAGGACCAGGGTGCCGGCGGCGCCCAGTGGGTCGCCCCAGCCCACCCCGAACAGGAGCGTCGTGGCCGCCATGATGTAGATGCCTTGCACGAACACGATGACGAACCTGCCCAGAGCCTCGCCGGCCAAGATGGTACGTACCGACGTCGGGGTGCCGGCCATCCGGGTGGTCATGCCGAGATGGCGACTTTGAATTAGGGCCGCAGAGCCCGTGAGGCCGGTGAGGAACATGAACAAGACGAGTTGGCTCGATGCCCCGATGTCGAACTGGCCCATTGATGCCGGAAACAGGGACTCTCCCTCCACGATCGTTTCGACGGTCAGATTCGGGATCGTCGGTGCTACTGCGGCTGCGGCAGTTGCTGCAGCGGTCGAGTCGGCCCCCTTGGATACGGCGAATCGAACCGCCATTTCTTGTTCGGCTGCGCCTGCCACGGCTTCGCTGACGACTACCTGAAGTTGGGGTCCCACCCCGTCGGGGCGAGAAATGAACCCAACGTTGCCGATGCCGCCAGATGCAAGTGCCGAATCAAGGTCAGCTGGGATCGATGCCCCGGCCGATAAGTTGCCACGCTCAACGGCCAGCAGCAGTTCGTCCTCGGTATCGAACTCGATCACGGTGATGCTTTCCTCTGCTTTAATCCGGGCTGTGATGTCTGCGGCGACCGGTCCGTCACCAGCGGCTACTCCAAGCCGGGGTGAGAAGTCGCCGCCGAATTGTGCGCCGATGAGCATGACGATTCCGATCGGCAACACGAATACGAAGAAGACCGTCGATCGATCTCGAAGAAAACGCAACAGGGCGACCCGGGCGATGGCGAGTACTTTTCTCATGGCTTCAGCATCTTTCCGGTTGTGTAGAGGCCGATTGAGCCAGCCACCGCGGCGATACCGATGAGAACGAAGAAGGCGGGTAGCGCAGCGCTGATTCCGCCTCCGGCCAGCTCACCCAGGCCCCGCATGAACCAGGCGTTGGGCGTCACGAGCGACAGCTTGCCGAGTAATCCTTCCTGGGTGATCGGGAAGAACGTACCGCCAAGCATGCCCATCGTGACAGCCACGATCGACTGGAGGTTTCCGGCCTGCTCGGCGGTCTTGGCAAAAGCACCAACAAACGTCATGAGCGCCACGACGGCCAACACGGCGCCGGCCACCAACAGCGCCACACCTATAGGCGCTCCCCATTCGGCGCCCATGATCAACGTCGACGTAACCACCAGAACGGTCATCGATACGAGACCGATCAAGACGCTGGCGATGGACTTGCCGATCGTGATCGACTTGCGGTTGATCGGCGCCGCCAGGAGTCGCATGAGCGTGCCTTCCCGTCGTTCCTCAAGCATGGACGTCACAGCCATTCCGGCGATGAAGAACAAGAAGAAGATCGACAGGCCGGCAACGAAATAGGTCGCCGAGTCGATCTGTCGCGTGGCTGCTTCGACGGTGCCGATTTCGATTGCCGCCGGGGCGGTGCCCGCCTCACCAGCGGCCGCGATGGAGTCCTGGGGCAGGAGCACGCCCGTTGCCAATGCTGTCGCCACGGAGAGGTTGGCGGTTCTCACCCCGAGGCCGAACTGTTCGGCGATCGAAGAGGCCACCTGGGTCGTAGTGGGAGCGTCGACATTGCCGACCACCTCGATGGTGGCGTCTGCGCCTCCGAGGACGCTGCCCGAAAGTCCTGCCGGGAGGATGAATGATGCCCCGACGTCGCCTTCGTCTGCCGCGGTTCGTGCCGCGTCTGCCGAGTCGAAGACGGTGACCTTTAATAGGCCGTCGGATGCGATCGAATCGAGTACTCCCGCGAAGGCTTCACCGATCGGCCCGCCGTCGAGGTTGGCCACTCCCACATCGAAAGTGATGGTCTCTCCGACGTCGCTGATGCCGGCCCCGAACACCAGATTGAAGATGAACGCCAACGCCAGCGGAGCCACGAGTCCGATGATGAAGATGGAACGGTCCCTGGCCCGTAATGCCAGATCGTTCTTGGCGATGGTCCAGGCGTGGCGCATGTCAGTCTCGGAGCGCCTTGCCGGTCAAATGCAGGAAGACTGCCTCGAGATCGGGTTCCTCGACGGTGACCGACGATACGCCCGACCCGTGGGTGGTCAGAACTCGCATCGCTTCGGGAAGCGCCGCCCCGGCGTCACTCACCAACATGTCCAGTGAATCATCTGTTGGTGAGACGCTGTCCACTCCAACGAGGCCCCGCAGATCGGCCAGTGTCGCGTCGTCGACCCCCGTGGCGGTGATGCGGATGCGGTCTCGTTGGCCGATCAACTCGATGAGTTCCCGGCGAGTGCCTTCGGCCTTGATCTCACCCTGGTCGATGATCCCGACTCGATCACACAGTCGTTCGGCTTCTTCCATGTAATGGGTCGTGTACAGCACGGCCATGCCTTCGGACGACAGGTGTTCGACGGATTCGAGGATGGCATTACGAGACTGGGGGTCCACGCCGACGGTTGGCTCATCGAGTACGAGCAGCTTGGGCCGATGAAGGAGTCCGATGCCGATATTCAGGCGTCGTTTCATCCCACCCGAGTATTCCGACGAGCGGTCATTGGCCCGGTCGGACAGGCCGACCACTTCGAGCACCTCGTCGATTCGTTTCGACAGCTCGGCCTTCGGCATCGAATAGAGGCGGCCGAAGAACCGCAGGTTCTCGCGGGCAGTCAGGTCCGGGTAAATGGCCAGGTCCTGGGGGACCAGGCCGATCTCCTGTTTGGGAGCCAGCGTGGTGGTGGTCATCGATTGGCCGTCCAACAACACCTCGCCGCCGTCGCGCTGGAGCAGGCCACTCACCATAGAAATCGAGGTCGTCTTGCCGGCGCCGTTCGGCCCGAGCAACCCGTAGGTCTCGCCGGCGCCGATATGAAACGAAACGCCGCGGACCGCGTGGATGTCACCGAAAGACTTCTTGAGTCCTGTTGCCTCAAGCACCCGTCCGTTGTTCATGTGGAGCCTCCTGCCGACATGGCTTCTAAGTATGCCCGAATCGGATCATCCGTGAGAAGGATTGGACTCGCTAGCCGGGTAGGACGCCGTTCACGTTTGGACCATACTGGTAGCGTGTTTACGCCCACCCGCCTCGCCTATGCCGTTCGGCCCAACGCTCCGCTCTCGGTGGTGGCGGCGGCGGTGGCGCTGGCCGCCATGTTTGCCGCCACGCCTTTTCTGATTCCGGCGATCGCTGGACGCTATGGCGTGTCGGAAGGTTCAGCCGGTCTGATTTCAGTCACCCAGGTGGCGATGTTCGCCCTATTCAGCTTCGCCCTTCCCAAATTGACGGTTCCCTCGGGAGGCTTGCTGAGGACTGCTGCCGCTTTCTTTCTGGCTGTGAACCTCGCCAGCGCGTTTATGTCGGTGTTTTGGATACTCATTGGCCTGCGACTTGTCGCGGGTGCCGCCGCCGGGACCATTACCTGGATCGTGTGGGCCGAAGCGATGGGCGATCGGCGATCCATGGCGTCGATTTCGGCGACTGGTCCCTTGACCGCCTTCCTTGGCTCTCCGATTCTGGCGCTGGTCGCCGCACACGGCGACCGGTGGGTCTACGGGTTGCTGACGGTGATCGCGATACCTGCGGTGGTAATGAAGGTCGGCACGGTTCGGGTACCGGAGCGAAAGGGTCGGGTCAGTAGGTCGCGTTCAAACCGGGTCTTGCTGTTCGCGCTCTTCCTGCTGTCGATGGCGGGTTCGAGCTTGTTCGTCTTTACGGCTACTGCTGCGGTGAGTCTGCTCTCGATAACCCCGACCGCCGTGTCGTTCGGGTACAGCCTCAACGCGGCGGCGGGTCTCGTGGGGGCACGCTTGGCTTCTCGGCATCGGCGGCCGGGATGGTGGCTCGCCAGCACCGGTCCGGCGGCGGTCATTTGCATCCTGGGCGGAAGTCCGGTCTGGTACTTCTTCGGAATGGCGTGGTGGGGTTTCGCCTTCTGGATGGGGGTTCCCGGTGTCCTGCAAATGCTTTCGGATCGGTCGTTGGATCCGGCCGAACGGGCCGGCGATGCCCAGGCGTTCATGGCGATGGGGAGGTCCTTCGGACCCTTGGTCGGAGCAGGGTTCGTCGACGCCGGTGCGTACGCATCGTTGGCGGTCGCGGCGGGGGTCGGTCTGGCAGTATCGGGGGCCACGGTTATCGGGGTACAAGAGGGTCGTCATCGTCTCCCGCCGACTCCGTTGTAATGGTTCCGGAGACTGGTCACGGCGGTCGACAGTCAGTAGCTACTTATCGGAATCGTTGGCCGGGGAGCGGGTTCGGTAGAGTCCCGGGACCGCACCGGGAGGGCAACAAATCGGGGTCGAACCCACTGTGATCGAAGAGACCGGGGACGAGTTCGAGACCGGCCGGATCGCCACGATCGCGGGCGGGCATGCGGTGCACGACACCTTCACCGCCTTTCTTCCACCGCTCCTGCCCCGTTTCATCGAAACCCTGGCGTTGTCGAATACGGCCGTCGGGATGTTGTCGGCGTTCATTCAACTACCGTCGCTACTCCAGGCGTTCATCGGGCATCTGGCCGACCGCACTGCTTTGCGGTGGATCGTGGTGGCGGCACCTGGCGTGACGGCGACGGCGATGAGTCTGCTGGGTTGGGCGCCCGGTTACCCGGTGCTGGCTCTGATGCTGTTGGTCGCCGGGGTGAGCGTTGCCGCCTTTCATGCGACCGCACCCGTGGCGATCGGCTATCTCTCTGGCCATCGTTTGGGCAGGGGCATGGGGTATTGGATGGTGGGAGGTGAACTCGGTCGCACGCTCGGTCCGTTGGTGGTGGTCAGCGCTCTGGCCGTGATGTCGCTGCGGTCGATGGCCTTCCTGGCGTTGGCGGGGATTGCCACGTCGGTGGTCCTTCACGTTCGCCTGCGTGACGTACCGTTGCGAAGCCGGGGCGACAGCGAACCAATCCATTGGCGAACCGCGGTCCACGCCATGCGGGGCGTGATGCTGGTGCTGGCGGGTCTGGTGGCGTTGCGCAGCATGATGATGATGGCCACGACCCTTTTTCTGCCGGTGTTCCTCACCGAGGAGGGCAGCAACCTGTGGGTAGCCGGTGCGGCCCTGTCCATTGTGGAGGCGGCCGGAGTGGTCGGAGCCTTCTCAGGTGGATGGATCAGCGATCGAGTAGGCCGGCGCGCGGTGCTGGCGTTCAGTCATGTGGCGGCCCCCATCTCGCTTGTGCTGTTTATGGCGGCCGATGGTTGGGTCAGAATCGCCTTGCTCCCGATTGTTGGCCTGACTCTGCTGGCGATCCAACCGGTGCTGCTGGCGCTCGTTCAGGAACAGTTCCCCGACAGTCGGGCTCTTGCCAATGGGGTCTATCTGTCGATCAATTTCGCAATCCGGTCGATTGCGGCGGTGGCCTATGGGGCGGTCGGTGATGCGTTTGGTCTATCGACGGCGATGCTGATTGGCGCCATTGCGATGTTCGCCGGCCTACCACTGATCTGGTTGCTTCCGAGGGACCGAAGAGCGCAGCCGGTGGTGCTTTAGGCGACGAGCACGTCGTGTTCGGCGATCGATTCGGAAGAGAAGCAGACAAGCGAGTGGCCGTATTCGTCCTCGGTCATCGTGAAGACGGTGACCGTGTCCTGGCCCCACAGCACGACTTCTCCCACGTAGGTTGCAAATAGATCGCCATCTCTGACGATGAATCGATGAGTCATGTCGTCATCCCCACTTTTTTGTCGGTTGCCTATGTATCGACGGATCTAGTGGGTGAGCTGAGGTCCATTCCGAACCAACACCAGATGACTAGTTACTGGATGGATCAGGCTAGATGGCCACGCAAAGTGGTTTCGTGACGCCGTATTAAGGGGGATGACGTCAAACGAGTGATTGGTGGCTTCCAGTGGCCAGGTTTGGAGGCCGCAGGAAATCCCGGTTTGGGGCTCTCCGTCGCTCTGGATGGTTGGTAGGGTCGAAAGTACCAATTTTGAATATTCAATTGGCTAGGGGATTCTGGGAAAGGGCTCATTCATGTCTGATCGCGCAGCGAGTATCCGTGTCCAATCGGTACTACTTGTTTTTCTAATGGTGGCGACCCTCCTGGCAGCCCCACCTCCGGCGGGAGCGCAGGAGGGCCCGGCATTTGACGTCGATAATCGTGGCGGCTGTAGCGACGAGGGCGGTGCGCCGTACTGCACGATCCAGGCGGCGGTGGACGCGGCACTGGGTGAGCGGGTGACGATCACGGTGGCGCCGGGCATTTACCCCGAGTCGGTGACTATCGGCGCCGGAATGACGTTGGTCGGGGCCGGGGCGAATCAGACGCTCATCGACGGGCGGGATTCCGTCGGAGCTGCAGTTGTGGAGGTGTCTGGCGATGCCACGATTCGCGATATCGCAGTCGCCGGGGGGCCCGATTTGGGAGAGGTTGGCGGAATCAGGGTGCCTTCACCCATTGAGGGATCCGCGGATGTTCTGCTCGACACCGTGTGGGTGCATGACAATGCGGGCCTTGGTGTCGATGTCAGCGGGTCATCGACGGTCAGAATCGTCGACAGCACGGTCGGTCCGAACAATGGCCAGGGCGGAGTTTCAGCCTCGGTGTACCAGGGCCCCAGTTATGGCGTGGCCATCAGCAACACGACGATATCCGGGAATGGAGGCTCAGGGCTCATCGCCGACTCCGGTGATGTACTGATCGACTTCGTAACCATCACCGGAAACGGAACCGGTGTTGCCGTTGGTGTCGAGGGGAACCCTCGCATCCATCTTCGGAATAGTGTGGTGGCCAACAACGCCACCGATTGTGCCGCTTCCCCACCGATCATCTCGGAAGGCAACAACGTGATCGGCGTGGATAATTCCCCGAGCTGTGCGGCATGGCTGGAATCGGACCAGGTTGGACCTTCGCCCGACATGGAGGGGACGCTCGTCGATGCCAAGCTTGGCCCACTGGCCGACAACGGTGGCACGACGCTGACCCACTGGCTCCTGCCGGGTAGTCCGGCCCTCGGCCGGGTTGGTGCCTCGATTTCGGATTTCCTGTCAAGTCCGTATCAACTGAACAGTAGTGCGTCCACTAGCTTTCCCGAGTTTGGGCCATCGTCCGTCGTGCTCACTCCCTCGGAGCTTTACCAGGTGGGTTCGGCTTTCCGGTCAGAACCCGTTCGCCCCGATCGCAACTTCACCATGGACTTCACGTTCAGCATCACGGGTTCGGCTGGCGGTGGCGCCGATGGACTTACCTTCGTCATCGCCGACTCGCCGACCAGTTTGGGCGACGTGGGTGGCGGTCTTGGCATCGGTAATCTAACCGATTCCGTCGCCGTCGAGTTCGACACTTGGAACAACGGACTCCCGGATTACGGAGACCCCAACGAAAACCACATGGGCATCGACCTCTCC
>JAENVV010000230.1 GCA_016650365.1 Acidimicrobiia bacterium | reverse complement strand
TAGGTGCGTGTATGTGTTCAATGTGACGGACGCATTGCGATGTCCGAGTTGTTGTTGGATGGCTTTGGCGTCGGCTCCGGCTGCCCGCATCAGCGACGCACAGGTGTGTCGTAGGTTGTGGGGGGTGATCTCTGCGAGGTCGTGGCCGGCCCGCTGACGGGCAGGGCTCCGACCTTGCCCTCGGCCGCTAACCCGCAACCACGAGAGGTGGTGACCCAATATCTGGGATCAGCGGCATATTGCCGGTTATGGGCGGGCGGATTCCGAGCGTCGGACGGTTCAGCCACGTTCGTGCTCCATCTGGCCCGAGGGGGATTGTGGTGACCCGTGAGTGCTGGTGGTCTGGCCTCTGACGATGAGAACGGGACAAGCCACGATCAGCCAGATGAATAGGGCCAGACCGCCAACACCATAATTAGTCGGGATGAGCGCCACAGTGGCCGCGACGAGTACGACGCCCACCCAGGCAAACGGCTTGGGGAGCAATCCCACGACCAACGAGCTGATGCTCATAGTGGCGGCGACACCCACAGCACCAAGCATGAACAGGGCAATGATGTGTTCTTTCAGGATCGATAACGGAAGCACCGCGTCGGCGAGCATGTTCGGAACGATCGGTGCGCTAATCGCCATGCGATATGACGCATGAACGAAAGCGCCGATCGTCATGACAATCCCAAATGCATAGGCCACAAGAGCCAACAGTTCACCTTTAGAGCCTTCCCGGGCGAGGCGCATCCGCAGCGAGGCAACAAACCCGACCAGGGCAAACGCTCCGACAATGCCGACCGTGCTTCCAGCGACGATTCTCGTCCTGTTGTCAGTGATCTCAGCCGCCAGCTCACTGACCGGACTGTCAGGCCCCAACCAACCGCCGTGGTCGATAATAAAGAACCCCACGAATATCAGTACCAGTGCAGCCAGACCGAACCACCACCCAATCAGGTCAAGTTCATCCGAACGATCCGTAGACATGTTCCAGGTCTCCTCTTTCAAGTTTCGCCACCGATCTCGCTACTCATACATGAGAACAGACGAACCAGACGGACAAACGGGCGACACCAGCCCCGCACATATCGCGCTTCCGGCGGCGCCGTCGACCACCCCGTCGCCCCGATGAAGAACTATGTCCTCGCCCGGTAAGACGAAGTCGAAGACGCCTTGGGTTGGAATTTCGCTCATGTCGAATCGAGCCTACGGGCGCCGCCCATATCAGCGATACCGAGCGGTAACGCACACATCCGGAAAACCGAGCAGAACGGCACATCGTGTTCGGGCCTCCGAGAGCTGGTCGGCTACTTTGTGCCGTGTCGGCATCTGATCTCGTTCTTGAAAGGCACCGCATTCAACCGTTGGGACGGCGATGAGTTCGTAATTGACTGCGCGTTGCGCCCGACGGTCACGCCACGTCGATCGGCTGAGCCTTGTTGTTGATTTGGATTGGCACGATCGTTTCTGTGTTGTCGTCGGACTCGAAGACGGCGACGAGGCGCAGGTCGGCGCCGAGCCCTTCGAGGTAGCGGCGCAGGGTGGACAGTTTGATGTCGCCGCTTCCTCGCTCGAGCTGAGAGATGGCGGACTGGCTGATCCCGATGGTGGCAGCAAGTTCGACTTGGGACTGTTCGGTAGCGAGACGGAGTTCGTACAAGGCGATCTCGGTCAAGGTGTCGGCCCGCAGGTCGGCCAGCCGCTCTGCCGCGCCGGGTCGGGCAAGGACCTTGTCGTGAAGTTGGGAGTAGTTTTTAGTGGTAGGCATGATCGGGTTCCTTTCGTTGTATCAAGTTGCTAGTCGTCGAGTAAGCCCTCGTTGCGGAGTTCGGTTAGGTAGAGGTCGTACAGCGAGTCAGCAGCGGGGATGGCCCATTCGTACCACCCGGTTCACTGCCCCGATTTGTCGCCCCCGACAACAAGATGGCATTGCGGCGAGGGTCGAACGCAAACAGCACCCGTAACGCCCCGCCCTTTGACACTCTGAGTTCTTTCATGTTGGTGTGACGAGATGACTTGATGGCTCCCACAGTTGGACGCTTCAAGCCTGATCCGACCTCCGCCAGCAGC
>JAENVV010000229.1 GCA_016650365.1 Acidimicrobiia bacterium | reverse complement strand
TTGAACCCGAGCCGACCGAGGTAGTCCATCGACTCCGTGTGCGTCTGGAGGTCAGGGCCTCGCCGAATCACTCCAATCTGATAGACCCAGATCGATAACTTGCGGGCGGCGGTCATCGCCGGGTCCTTCTGCCGGACCGACCCGGCCGCCGCGTTACGGGGGTTGGTGAACAGCCGATCATCTGTTGCGGCTTGGCGCTCATTGAGTTCGTTGAAAGCCGCTGCAGGCATGTACACCTCGCCGCGTACCTCAAGCAGATCAGGGGCATCGCCAAATAGACGCAACGGTACGGCTTCAATCGTGCGCAAGTTGGCCGTGATATCTTCGCCGGTCGTGCCGTCACCGCGGGTTGCGCCGCGGACAAACACGCCTTGCTCGTAGACAAGCGAGACGGCGAGGCCGTCGATCTTTAGCTCGCACGCATACCCTTGCGGTGGCCCGCCGAGGACTCGTTCGAGGCGCGCTTCCCATGCATCAAGATCTTCTGCCGTCTCAGCGTTGTCAAGCGAAAAGAGGGGTTCAAGGTGAGGAACCGGCGTAAACAGTGCTGAGACGTCGTAGCCGACTCGCTGGGTCGGCGAGTCGGGCGTGATGAACTCTGGATGGTCGGCTTCGAGCGCTTCGAGCTGGCGGTACATGGCGTCGTAGTCGGCGTCGGAAACTTCCGGCGCATCGAGAACGTAATACCGGTGGGCGTGGCGGCGCAGCTGATCGCGCAGCTTTTCGAGGTCGTCCATCGTCGGTTGCTGGTTCGCGGCGGCCATGAAGCGACAGGCTACCTGTGGTGGGAGCTCGGGACCATCAGACAGTTGCCACGTCATAGTCGTCAAAAACCGGGTCCACCGTCATGATCGCCATCTGCTCGATCTGGGCTTGGGCGACCAACATCCGATCAAACGGATCTCGGTGAAGTAGGGGAAGCTGCCCGGCCACGAGTGCGTGTTCATGACTGATCGCCAACTCATCGAACCCCGATGCAACTACCGCTGCCCGAAAGTCGTCAGGTGCTCCAAGTTTCCCGAGATTCTGTTTGATCGAGAACTCCCAGGCGCTGGCGGCGCTGACCCAGAGGTCATTACCGGCATCTTCGATGAGCGCCACGTGTTGTGCCGGCAGGCGTTCTGATGAGCCGAACCACCAGAGAAGCACATGCGTGTCCACGAGAATCCTCACGTAGCGCCATTGCCATCTTCGTAGTACGCCTCGAACTCGGGGAGCGGGTCATCGAAACCGTCGTAGATCTCGATCTTCCCCTTCCAAATCCCAGGCACCCGCGGTTGAGTTCGTTTCGAGATCGGTACAAGCTTGCACATCGGCTCGCCGGCTTTCGTGATGATGATCTCTTCGCCGGCGGCGGCCCGGGCGACAAGTTTCGAGAAGTGGGTCTTGGCCTCGTGGATGTTTACCATGGTCAGAACCATGCTAGTCCGACTTAGTCCACTTGTCGCTAGCCGACGTGACGAAGGCGCAGTTGCTCTAGCCAATCCGGTTCCCCTAAATCGAAGGTGAGTTGCTGCCGTTCCACCTCGGTTGCCCGCATGCCGAGGCCGTCCAGAATCAGGCCGGCAAGTACCTGACCTACGGTTTCATGTTGCTCGCGAGCCAGGTCCAAAACCCGGGAGCGAACTTCGTTTGATAACACCACATTTGGTCGCCACATGTTCGGTGCTCCTTTCTGATGCCAGCATCTCATTCGGGTGTGACAAAAAACGCTGCACGTTCGACAGGCATAATCGAACATGTGTTCGATCATAACCGAAGTTCGGGACATTGGCCACCGATCTTTCGAGGCTTCGCAAGTCATCGGCCATGGCGGCATGGGTTGCTTTCCGACGAGTTGCGAGGCTGGACACGGCTGGTAGCGTCACGACTTCGAAGGCCAACCGGATAAAGTCGATCGGATCGTCAGCCCAATCACCTCTGCGAGTTCACAATGAGCAACGGACATCCCACCATTCACGATGTTGCCAAGCTGGCCGGCGTCTCCAAGTCGCTCGTTTCGCTCGTGATGCGCGACGCTCCACAGGTGAGCGATGCTCGAAGAGCCGCCGTCAAAAAGGCCGCCGCCGAACTGGGGTATCGACCAAACGCCGCTGCCAAACACCTCGTGCAGGGACGAACATTCGTAATCGGAGTGGTGGTTGCCGATCTTCACAACCCGTTTTACGCCGACATGGTGGACAGTATCGAGAAGGCCGCCAGCGCCGCCGACTATCGAATTCTGATCGGATCCGGATTCCAGTCCGCCGAGCGGGAAGCCGTCGCCGTGGACACCTTTCTGCAATTTCGTGTCGATGGCCTCATTCTCACGGGTTCCAACATTCCGGCTTCCGACATCGAAAAAGCTTCCGAGACCGTTCCGGTGGTCCTGGCATCTCGCTCAGCCGGATCCGACGCGGTCGACTCCGTCGTCGTCGACGATCGTGCCGGTGCCATCCTGGCCGTGGAACACCTCATCGATCTTGGACATCGGAGAATCGCCCATATTCATGGTGGCGAGGGATCCGGGGCTCTGTCGCGCCGCGCCGGATACGAATCGGCCATGCAAGGGGCCGGACTCGGCAAACACATCGTGAGTCAGCCGGGCAACCACAACGAGCAGGGGGGCATGGATGCCTCCCGATTGCTGCTGGCCAGCCAGCATCGCCCGACCGCCATATTCGCATCCAATGACCTATCTGCCTTCGGGGTGCTGTCAGTGGCCAAGGATCATGGATTGCGGGTGCCGGAGGATCTTTCGGTGATCGGGTTCGACAACACGTCGATGTCGCGAATCGCCGCCATCGACTTGACCACCATCGACCAGCGTGGCGCCGATCAGGCGGCGAGCGCCGTCTCGCTCTTGCTCGAACGATTCGCAGGCCGGACCGAGCC
>JAENVV010000228.1 GCA_016650365.1 Acidimicrobiia bacterium | reverse complement strand
GTTCTACCGCATCAATTGGCCGAGGATCTGGAAGAGGAGCGTCGCGTATTCCACGTGGCCATAACCCGGGGCATCGAATCGGTGGCGGTCGTAGGTGATCGGAGCCGACCCTCGCCATTTATCGCCGAGCTCTCCGGCACCGCCCCGCGCGGCGCAAAGAAGACGGTCGCCTCTCGTCCTGGCCGACCCACACCGCCGGCAACAGGGGGGATCGCACCGGGGCTGGGCGATCGCCTCCGCTGGGGAGGCTACGACGGCACGGTCACCGAATTCGCCGACGACGGCGCCATCATCGAGCTATCGACGGGAGCCCGGTTGACGGTGCCCTGGCGGGAGCGAGTACGGGTTGGATCAATTTCTGCACCCCTCGCCCGTTCGGTCCACGAAGCGAACCCAGTCATCGTCGAAGCCCTCAAGAGCTGGAGGGCCGAAACGGCCAGAGCCCAGAACGTTCCCGCCTACATAGTTCTTTCCGACAAACACCTCATTGGCATCGCAGCCAGACGACCCACGACGATCGAGGAACTTCTCACCTGCCCGGGGATTGGCTCGACCAAGGCGGAAAGCTACGGCGAAACCATCCTGGAAGTTCTTGAGCAACAGTGACCGGCAGCACCGACCGAACCCACCACACTGAGCCTCATGGATAACCTGGACCACGCCCGGAGACTCATTTCGGAAGCGTCACTGGTGGTGTCGTTTTCCGGTGCCGGACTGTCGGCCGAATCCGGAATCGCGACATTCCGTGATCCGGATGGCGTCTGGAGCAAGGTCGACCCGGCGGTCTATGCAAGCGCCGCAGGCTTTCGTGCCCAGCCGAACGAGGTTTCCGAGTGGTACGCGCATCGTCGCCGGACTCTGGCAAAAACCAACCCGAACGCCGCTCACCTGGCACTGGCCGCCGCCAACTGGCAGCTGCACATCACTCAGAACGTCGACAACCTTCTGGAACGGGCCGGAACGAACAACGTAGTTCACCTCCATGGCGTTCTCGATCACGATCGATGTCATAACGGTTGCGGATACCAGTGCGCGGTCGACCTTTCGAATCCGCCTGTCCTCCGCACCTGCCCCGACTGTGGATCCATGGTTCGACCAGACGTGGTGTGGTTTGGCGAGATGTTGCCGGAACTCGCCTGGCATCTGGCCGAATCTGCCATCGAACAGGCTGATGTAACCGTGGTCATCGGTACAAGCGGTGAGGTTTGGCCGGCGGCCGGTCTCATAGACCGGGCCCGTACCGTCATCGCAATCAATCGGGAGCCGACCGCGATCGGACGGCACGCCGCCGTCGAACTGATCGGTCCGGCAGCCACCGTCGTCCCGGCGCTCGTCAGCCCGGCCGACCCGAATACTCGATGAGTTCATACGGCCGCACGATGCCGAC
>JAENVV010000227.1 GCA_016650365.1 Acidimicrobiia bacterium | reverse complement strand
TGTCATTGCCGTCGACGTCGTCAGCGCCGCACCCGGCGAAACGGTACTCATCCTCGACGAAGGTACCGGCGCCCGTCAGATCATGGAAGTGTCCAGCGGCCCCATCCGGGCGATGGTCGTCGGCATCATCGACCAGGTCGCCGTCGACCCGTCCTAGAGGCCACGGCATGATCAAGACCCATGGGCGACCGACGATTACTGAGCCATCGCTCGCCTCGTTCGGTGAACGGCGAGTTTTTGGGGTTCCCCGCCCGAAACACAATCCGATGCGTGAGGGTGGTGGCGGGTCGATTATCAACATCAGCTCAACCGTCGGGCTGGTGGGGTCGGTGAATGGGGCGCCTACTCCGCATCCAAAGTTGCGGTGACGAATCTGACCAGAGCGATGGCGCTTGATCACGCCGCGGATGGCATCCGTATCAACGCCATATGTCCTGGCGCGACGAATACGCCCATGCTCGGCTCCGGGCATCTCACCGTGGAAGCTCGCCAAGCGTCTTTGTCGAGGATCGTGTCGGCCATCCCCCAGGGACGAGCTGCTCAACCAGAGGAGATTGCTGGTCTGGCTCTCTTCCTGGCATCGGACGCCAGCCAACACATAACCGGAACCAACATACCGATTGAAGGTGGCTACACGATCCATTGATCGGCAGGTCGGTGTGGTCTTTGGTGCATGGTTGGCCGGTCAACGAAACAGAATGGCCATGGCCAAGGCAAGGATGACGAGGTTCCCTGTTGCAATGGCGATCGTTTGTATGCGGTGGCTGAGGCGTTTGCCTGCAAATGATCCGAGTCCGGCGAGCAGACTTTGCCAGGTGAGCGACGCGGAGAATGCCCCGGCTACGAAGAGGGAGCCTTCGGTGGGGGTCAGATCGTTGGCGATTCCGAGACCGATGATGACCGCGGCGAAGTACATCACCGTGGCCGGATTCACGATGGTGAAGGCCAGGAATCTGGCATAGGTGCCGGTCAAGCTGCGCCGTTGCGACGGCGGGATGGCAACCGGTTCAGCATTCTGGCGAAGGGTGCGAAGGCCTACGCCGGCGATCACGATGAGGACGATGGCGCTGACGATCCGCAACGGCTCATCCCAGGTATCGACCAGTCCGCTGAGCGCGGCGCCTCCGACCACGGCCAGACTGGCATAGATCAGATCGGCGGTGGCTGCGCCGGCACCAGCCACGAATGAACTTCGGAACCCCT
Source organism: Acidimicrobiia bacterium (assembly GCA_016650365.1). Lineage (NCBI taxonomy): Bacteria > Bacillati > Actinomycetota > Acidimicrobiia > Acidimicrobiia bacterium. The sequence goes on along the minus strand of JAENVV010000227.1, from coordinate 19,199 downwards.
GCCGGATTCCGGTCTGAAGAATGAGAATGGCAATGGCTCCGACCGGAATCGCAATCCCGAATCCTGCCACCACCCCCGTCATGAAGGCTTCCATAGCGACTGGCATGGTACGCCACGGGCAACCAGAACCCGCCGAACTCCGAACCTGTTTTCAATCGGCACGCCATTCGGTGACCGGTCACCGTGAAGGTTGGATCACCTGTATCGTGCCCGGCTTTCGGAGATCTTCAGTCGATTTCTCGAGATCGCGACGACCTAGGTGGACACTTCGGCTAGGGACCGGGCGAGAATATCGACGAATACGTCGACATGTTGGCGGGTGGTGACGAGGGGAGGGCGCAGCTTGAGGATGTGGGCATGTTCGCCATCCTTCCCGACCAGCGCGCCGTTCTCGCGCATGAGCTCGAGTAGCTCCCGGGTTTGGGCGGTGGCTGGTGCCTTGGTCTCCCGATCGGTGACGAGTTCGAGGCCCGCCAACAATCCCCTACCTCTCACGTCGCCGATGAGAGGTTGAGTCTCGGCAAGTTCTCTCAGCCGCTCGCGCAGGTAGTTGCCGGTGGTGCGAGAGTTTGTGATGAGGTCTTCTCGCTGTATGACATCGAGCACCGCCAGTCCTGCCGCACATGACACGGGGTTGCCCCCGAACGTCGAGAACAGGCGCACTTGTGCCTGGAACTCGTCAAGAATGGCCCGACTCGTAATCACCACCCCGAGCGGATGACCGTTTCCGACCGGTTTGCCGAGCGTGACGATGTCGGGTCGCATCCCGAGAAGTTCATGGCCCCACATAGCGCCCAGCCTTCCGAACCCCGACTGCACCTCGTCGGCTATTACGAGTCCTCCGGCGGCGTGGACAGTGGATGCGATGGCGCCGAGGAATCCATCTGGCACGTCAGGGATGCCGCTGGAACACATCGCCGAATCAACGATGAAGGCTGCCAGGTCAATCCCCCGGATGCGAAGTTGGTCGATGGCGTTTTCTGTGTCTGAAATCGCCTCGGCTGGCGTGGTGACGGCACGGCGGTAGTCGTCGGGAGCCGGGATCTCCTCGACGTGTCTGGCAGGTTCGAGTCCCTTGGCGGGTGTCATGTCGATGCCGGCCTGGGTGATGCCGTGATAGGCGTTGTGCATCACCAACAATCCGGCGTTCCCGGTCACCACCTGACTGATCTGCCAGGCAACGTCGTTGGCTTCTGAACCGGAGTTCACGAACAGACACACATCGAGATGATCGGCAACCGTGGCGGTCAGACGGTCGGCATACTCCACGGCGTTGTTGTAGAGGTAGCGGGTGTGGGTGTTGAGGGCCGCCAACTGGCGGGAAACGGCCTTGACGACGTGGGGATGGGAATGGCCGACGGTCGGAACATTGTTGTAGAAGTCGAGGTACTGGCGGCCGTCAGCTCCGTATAGCCAGACGCCCTTGCCACGCTCCAGGTGGAGAGTCTTCTTGTAGAAGTGTGGCGACCGCTCGCCCATCACTCTCTCACGATCGGCCCGTAACTGAATGCTGTCGATACTCCCATCGATCGGCATTGGAAACCGGAGGGCCCTTCGCAGGCCGATTCTCAGATCAGAAGCGGCGGAATTGACCCGTTCCAGCTGCGACCACATCTGCTCTTCGTGATCGAAATAGGCCGGGACATCGGGCCAAAGAGCTTTGCGGCCGGCCACGATGGCGCTCGTCATCGCCATGCGACCAAGAACGAGGTCAATCAGCACATCAACTTCATCTTCCTCGAGTGGAAGCACCGCGTCGTAGCCAACCGCCACATCAAACAAACCCTCGGGTGCGAGCGACGGGCGTCCGGTGAGGTCAATGGCGACAGCCAGTTCCATGATCAGCGGGGCGTAGACGATGTCGCCAAAGTCGATGATGCCCGCGATGTCAGTGGGGCGAGCCGGATCGATAACCAGGTTTCCGGTGTGGGCGTCCTGATGGACGACCTGATGACGCATGCGGGCGGTCCTGGGGAGCGTTTCTTCGCGCATCCTCTCGAGGATCCCCTCGACGGTGCGGCGGGGCCCGGGATCTGAAATATGCTTGGTGTATGCCAATAGTTTGGGCATGTGAGTCATGGCCCACGGATGCTCCTGGTCGGCGGCGGAATGAAAGAACCCTCGCAATGCCAGATCGAGTCTGGCGAGCATCGAACCGCTACTTCTGCGCATGGCAGGCGTGTCGAGTTCCCGATGGGTCCGGATCATGTCGCCTGCCACAAAGGACATAAGTCGGACGGTGTAGCCCGTGCCGTCGGCATCTTGGAGTACCGCGGTATCGCGGCCGTCGAGAGTCGGGAGGGCTCGGGGTACTGGCAAGCCCGGATCGCGCCGGGCGATGTGGTGAAGCGCCTTGATCTGGAGGTCGATCACCCCGGGATGTTCGTCCACATTGCACACCTTCAAGACATAGGTGCCTTCGGAGGTGTCGACCCGGGCATTCTGGTCGCGCTCGCTGTCGAGGCCGGTCAGTTGTCCGTTTAGCCCGTAGGATTCCAACAGCACTTCGGCGAGCAGATCGAGTGATAGTTCCGGCGGGTTGCGATCCATAAATTTCACGCGGCGACTCTTCTTTCGGTTCGCCAGGACGTTAGCCGCCTCGGTGGGCCCCGCTTTCCGCTTTTTCGACGGGACCGTACGCCTCAAGTCTCCCGCTGGCAGTCAAAACTTGGCCGACTGTTTTGGGGTCCGATCCAGGAAATATTTGACAGCGAGTCCGCCACGGACGGCTGGGCAGATTCGGAGCAACATCCGGGTTGAATATCGATAGCCAGGCATCTCGTGGTCGGCATGGAATGCGATGAGCTTCAACTGGACGGGGGTGAGTGAACCAAACGAGGGTGGGTTTCCTTCATACGCCCAACGACGACCAGTCCGGACACCACGGTAAGTACCGCTACTGCGCCGATGGCGGTTCTTGCGTTGGTGGCGTCGGCGACGATCCCGGTCAGGAACGCTCCAACGGCAAAACCTGCGTCACGCCATAACCTATAGGAGCCCACTGCCGACGCTCGCCAGCTCGGATGGGCCACATCTCCAACTGCCGCCAACAATGTGGGATACACGAGGGCGGTTCCGATTCCCAGGATCAGCCCTGTGATGATCCAGGCCCCGAACGACGAACCGATGGCGATACCGGCGATGGCGACTCCCTGTAATCCCATGCCTCCGGCGATCATCCACTTTCGCCCGTACCGGTCGCTCATCCCACCGGTGACTAGCTGTCCGAGTCCCCACACGGCTGGATACACTGCAGCCAGAATGCCGATCTGGGAAATCGATAGCCCGGCGCTGGCATAGAAAATAGGGAGTAGCCCCCAGGCCATTCCATCGTTCAGGTTGTTGACCAGGCCTGCTTGGCTGACCGCCGACAACGAACGGTCCCGGAAGCTGGTTTCGATGAACACGTCTCTGGTTGACATCTGCGAGTTGGCCGTGCCGGTGTGATTGGCGGCTTCGTGTTTGACGTGGGTGTGTGTTTCGCGGACTGCAAATACGGATAGACCCAAACCGAGTGCTGCGAACACCACGCCGAGGTAGAACGGCTCCGGGCGGAGGCCGGTGTTGGCGGCGATATAGCCGGTTGCCAAAGCTGCGGCGGACACCGCCAGGTAGCCGGCAGCTTCGTTGATGCCCATGGCCAGGCCTCGACGTTGAGGGCCGGCCAGGTCGATCTTCATGATCACCGTCGCCGACCACGACAGTCCCTGGTTCATACCGAGGAGAACGTTGGCGGCAATGACCCAACCCCAGGTTGGTGCCCACATCAACAGAAACGGGATGGGCAGGCCGATGAGCCATCCAGCGATCAGCACAGGTTTTCGCCCGAACCGATCTGACCAGGTTCCCGCAAAGAAGTTGGTGGCTGCCTTGACGAGACCGAACGCCACGATGAATGTTAGAGCCGTCGTGAATCCGCTCAAACCGAACTCCGACTTGGCCAGCAAGGGGAGCACGGTGCGCTCCTGGCCGAGCATCCCACCTACCAGGGCATTTACACCGACCAGCAGCGCAAACTGAGCCAGGTTGGCTCGTATTCCGAGTTGTACTCGTTTCATCGGTATCTGGCGATTTCCTCGGGTCCAGCTGTGGTGACGGCCAGAGTCTCGACCCCTGCCCTGGCAAGGAGGCTGGCGCCGGTCATCGCACGTTGGCCGTGACCGCAATGCACCACTGCGGGGGGTATTTCTTCGGCCGGCTTCAGGGTCAGAGCGCCGAGTTCTACATGCATGGCATCTTTGACATGGCCTGCTTCGTATTCGTTCTGCTGCCGGACGTCGAGGATCGGAACGGTGGGATCGATGTGCGCTGCGTCAACGATGTCGATTGAGTTCAGGGCGCGGTCTGCGGCGATCCACACGTCGAGGTCGATGCGGCCAGAGAGGTTTTCGAATCCAACGTTGAGGGCCTGGCGCACGAGTTCTCGTTCGTCCTGGGTGGCGTCGAGGACGAACACTACGGGTGTGTCTGCTTCGAGAACCCAGCCAAGCCAGGTTCCGAACTGGTCGCGGAGCTCGTTGGAGATTGACCCCGGGATGTACCCTTTCCCAAACTGGGCGATGGATCGGGCATCAACGACGGTTCCCCCGCCGGCGAGTACCTGGTCGAGGCTGTCGATGTCAAGCGGTTTGAGTGTCGGGAGCTCTACCCCATAGATAGCTGGACCGGCCTGGTTTACAGGACGGAGAGTTAGGAAGTAAGGAGGGAAGGTACCGAGTCCGCCGATCAGAGAGCTGACGAATTCGTCTTCACTGCTGGCCAGTAGAACCGGGTGATGGGGTCGCTCACTCCCAATGGTTCTTGCCCCGGTTTCGGTCGCCGGTCCTGCGGAACAGAATGAACCTGCTCCGTGTGTTGGGTGCAGCTCGACCTCATCGGGTAACTCGTCGAACAGTCGTCGTACCGATCGATAAGCGCTTCGGGCCAACGGGACTGTTAGGGCCGGCGATACAAGATCAGTCCGAGCCACTCCGCCTTCCATGAGTGTGCCGCCCGAAAACAGGGCAAGCGGTCGGTCTCCGTCGTTGAGGAGGTAGGCGACATGTTCGGGGGTGTGTCCCGGAGTTGCAATGACCGTTACCTGCAGGTCACCCACCGCCACATTCGTACCGTCCTCGACCGGCGTGTGGGGATACGCAAGATTGGCGGCGGCCGGGGCCAGTAAGTTGGCTCCTACGGCTATGAGTTCACGTGCCCCAGAGACAAAGTCGGCGTGGAGGTGAGTCTCAACCACATGCTTGATTTTGAGGCGACGCCGTTTGGCTGCTTCAAGGTACGGTCGGGGATCGCGTTCGGGATCGACTACCAGGCCGGACCCGTCGCCGAGGTCCACGAGATACGCAGTATTGCCGAGGCCCGGATCGGCAATGGGGGTGATTTGCAAGGTAACTCCGTTCAAGCGGTTGCTTGAACATAGCATAGTTCATTCAAGCATCTGCTTGAATGACAGTCATGATTGGATCTCGGCCTGCCAAAGATGCATTGTTCGACGGGTTCGCCCGGGTGGCAGCATCGTTGGGGTCGGGCCGGCGTCTTGAGATCGTTGATGTTTTGGCTCAGGCACCCCGGACGGTCGAAGATCTCGCGGCGGCCATTGGCCAGAGTGTGGCAAACACGTCGCATCATCTCCGGAGGATGGCGACCGATGGGCTCGTCGTTGGGGAACGTCAGGGACGCCAGGTCCAATATCGACTGGCGTCTCATCACGTGCGGGACCTTTGGCGAGCGGTGCAGGGGGTGGCTGCGGAACACCATGATGGTCTTGAAGAAAAGGTGGTGGCCTATCTGGGCGACCGGAACGAGATCATGGTCCTAGACAGGGAAGCTGCCCTTCAGCGGATGCAGGATCCCACCACCATCGTTATCGACGTCCGCCCCCTGGTCGAATACGAAGCGGGGCACCTCGCCGGCGCGGTCAATGTCCCCCCCGACCAGCTCGAAGTGTTGCTTTCGGGTCTTCCCGGTGGAGATGTCGTTGCTTACTGCCGTGGGCGTTATTGCTCATATGCCGACCAGGCGGTCCGATTGCTTGTGGCCGCCGGGCGTACGGCTTACCGAATGGACGACGGCTACCACGATTGGGAACGCCCGGCCGGATGACCTCCATTGCAGGGACCTCCGAAACCCCGGAGAATCGTCAGACGCCGAGGTGGTTCTTCTTGGCTTCGTCGTCTTGCCGGAGTTCGTCGGGGGTACCGGTCCAAACGATCTGACCGTGGGCACCCATGATGGCGATCCGATCGGCGAGTGATAGCGCCAACCCCAGATTCTGTTCCACGAGCAGAATCGATAGGTCGGAGCCCTTGATCTCAAGGAGGCGATCCCTGATGGCCCCGAGGACGATGGGGGCGAGGCCCTCGGATGGCTCGTCCATAAGTAGCAACGACGGGTTGGTCATAAGCGCCCGCCCGATGGCAAGCATCTGTTGTTCGCCGCCCGACAGATTGCGAGCAAAGCTGTTGGTACGTTCGGCCAGCCTTGGAAAAAAATCAAACACCCGCTCGAGGGTCCACGGCTCAGCGGAATGCCGGGGCGGGCGAGCAACTACATTCAAGTTTTCGACGACCGTCAGGCTGCCGAAGACGTGACGTCCCTGCGGCACGAGGCCGATGCCGAGTCGAGCGACCTCAAAACTTGCCTGGTTGGTGAGTTCCTTGTCATCAAATTTGATGCTTCCGGAGCGAATCTCCGGTGGCCGGATCCCGGCGATGGCACTGACCATGGTGGTCTTGCCCATGCCATTGCGACCGAGAACCGACAGAACTTCGCCCTCGCCGAGGTCGAGATCCAGGTTGTCGATGATGGAGGCGGTGCCGTATGAACAAGATAGACCCGCAATAGACAGCATCATCAACTCTTCAGGTAGACGTCTTGGACCTGCTCGTTGGAGCGGATCTCATCCGGGTCGCCCTCGGCGATCATCTTGCCAATGTCAAGCACCATGACCTGTTCGACCAGTTCGAGGGCGATCTCCATGTCATGCTCGATGAGTACGATCGTAAGATCGCGAGGTAGCCTTTCCACGAGTTCCTTCATGGTGCGACGTTCAGCCGCCGATAGTCCGGCGGCGGGCTCGTCGAGCAGAAGCACCTCGGGCTTGGTCGCCAGAGCCATGGCAATTTCAAGCTGCCTCTGCTGGCCATGTGACATCTCCGAAACGACCGTAAATCGTTCGTCGGAGATGTGCAGCTGGTCCAATGCCGATGTGATGCGGTCGTCGATCCAACCGCGGATCCGTAACGGCCTCCAGGAATGGAAGCGGGTCGCGCTCCGAGCCTGGGCAGCGATGGCCATGTTTTCTTCGACGGTGAGTGCCTGGAACAATTCGGTTATTTGATAGGTTCGGCCGAGGCCCCGTTGCGCCTTCCGGTTGGGATGGGCTCGCGAAGTGTCGGCACCAAAGAGGTGCACCCGACCGATTGTCGGGCGCACCTCTCCGGAGATGGTTTTGAACAGGGTGGTTTTTCCGGCCCCGTTCGGTCCGATAACGGCCCACCGACTCCCACGCTCGACGCGCAGGCTTACCCCATCGACAGCCGTCACGCCGCCGAAGCGGACCGTGACGTCGTCGACGTGAAGAATCGGTGAAGCCGTAGTCATCCGTTTAGCCTCCTGCGTTTCCCTGGAAGTCACGGGAATACACAGGCTGCTTCAGGTATTCATCAGCCGTCATCGGCCAGAACTGATCGATGTCTTCGAAGGTGTCGATCACCACATTCCAAACCCGGCCATCATCGCGTACGACGACCTGACGGATATAGATGTTATAGATCGGATTGCCGTAGTCGTCGAGCCTCGAAGGACCGAATGGCGTATCGAGCTCAAGTCCCTTCATGACATCGAGGGCTGCAGCCTTGTCCGACATGTCTCCGGACATGGCTTGGATGGTTTCGTCGATGTACTGAGCGGCCGTCCAGGTGGCGGCAGCGTAGTAGGACGGGATACGACCGGTCGCTGCGTCGAATAACGATACGAACGCCTGAGTCTCCGGGGCGTCCCTACCTTCCGCCCAGTGACCTGACGAGATCATTCCCTCAACCTGGTCCGAAGGGACATTGCGAATATTCGAGATATCAGCCGTGGCCTCACCGGCCAGGACCGGAATTTCATCCTTCAACCCGAAGTCAGACCAGTTCTGGAAGAAGTCCGAAACGCTCGCTCCGACTTCCAGGACAAACACCGCATCCGGCTTGAATCCGTCGAGCTGGGTTACGTAGGTGCCAAGGTCTGTCGAACCGAGTGGGTTCCACAGCTGCTCATTCGGGTCGATTGTTCCGCCGGCCGCGGTGAACACCTGCGTGAAGCCACCACACATTTCCCAGCCGAAGGCGTAATCGGTGCAGATTGATGCCGCACTGGTGTAGCCCTGATCGAAGGCCCACTGTCCAAGGACATGGGAGGTTTGGCTGGACGTCCAGCCACCAGCTCTGGTGAAGTTCGGATACAGGGTCCGTTGGGTCAGATCGTCTGCCGAACCGATGGGCGACATCATGATGACGTCCGGGTTGTCGGCGAGACGCTCCGCAAGGGCTGCCGTTACGTTGGCGAGCAGCTCTCCGACGATGATGTCGGCGCCATAATTGTCGACGAGCTCGTCGACCTTCTGAAGGGCGGTGTCAGGGTTGCCGGCCGTGTCTTCGACCCGGAATTCGACCGTACATCCGCCGATTTCCATCGGGTGGTTCGCCCAGTACAGCTCGAATCCGTCCTTGGCGTCGGTACCTGAGGCAGCCAGACCACCGGTTAGTGGTTGCAGCACGCCAATCCGGATCGGCTCGTCGCACACGAACTCGGACATCGTGGTGTCTGAGGTGCTGGCCGTGGTGTCGGGCGTGGTGTCGGGCGTGTCACCTGCTGGGGCGGTCGTAGGGGTGGTAGTGGGTTCGGCGGTCGTGTCATCACTGGCGCCCGGGTCCGTACATGCCGAAAGCAGCATGACAAACACGGCTAGCCAAGCTAGTAACCGTTTTGTATTTCTCATTCGTCCTCCTGGTTGCTCATTGTGTTGATTGAGGTTCTAAAGAAACTTCTCGTTGGCGTCGGTTCCATACGTCCGAGATGGCTCCCACCAGCCCGCGTCGAGCGAAGAGGACGACCACCACGAAGATCAGGCCCATTAGCGTCGGCCAGCGGTTGACATAGATACTGACGATGTTCTGGACGGCCACGATGATAAAGGCGCCGATCATCGGGCCGATCAATGTGCCGACGCCACCGAGGATTGCTTCCAATACGCCGATCGCAGAAGCCGACAGCACGACCGACGATGGACTGATGAATCCGTTGAGGTACACCAGCAAGATGCCTGCGATCGTGGCGAAAAATCCGGCGAGCATGAACACATATAGTTTCTGGGCAGTGGTGTTGTACCCGAGCATCCGCATGCGGGTTTCGCTTTCGCGCAGGCCCTTGAGGGACGTCCCGAAAGGTGACTTGACAATGACGCCGAGGAGCATCCAGCACACGACGACCACGATGAGTACGAGGTAGTAGTACTTCCAGTACGGATTGACGAGTTCAGGTCGGGGAATCCCGGTGAGCCCGTTTTCGGCACCCGTGACCTTGTACAGACGGATGGATAATCCCCATACGATCATGCCCTGGGCGAGGGTGATCATGATGAAGTAGACGTCATTCGACCGCATCGCCATAAGGCCAAAGAGCAGAGAAGCGAGCATCCCGGCGAGCAATCCGACGGCGATTTGGGCGGGGAATCCCGCCCCGACTTTTGAGGCCATATAGCCAACGCCGTAAGCAGCGGCCCCGGAAATGCCAGCCTGGCCGAGGGTGACGAGGCCCACATAGCCTGCCAAAAGGTCCACGCTTTGAGCGAACAGACCTCCGATGAGCGCCAGGCTGACGAGGCCGACCATGTACTTTGGGAAGAGGTACGGTGCGGCCACTCCGAGCCCGAGCCCGATTGCGGCGAGCGCCAACAGCGTCCGTGTTTTCAGTGAGATCCGTCGGATCATGAGAGTTTCCCCAACAAACCCTGCGGGCGAACCATGAGGATGATCGCCATCGGAGCAAACAGCGTGAAAAAGGACAGTTCGGGGACCAGGGCTTTGCCGAACGAATCGATTAGCCCAACGATGATCACACCGAGCATGGCCCCTTTCAGACTGCCCAACCCACCGATGATGACGACCGCCAACGCAAAGAGGAGAATCTCGAAATCTTGCCCGGGCAGCAGGGTCAGAAACGCCCCTCCGATGACGCCGGCGAAACCGGCCAGGAAGGCTCCGAACATGAAAGCTCCGGTGAAAACCGCCTTGATGTTCACACCGAGCGCGGCCACCATCTCCCGGTCGTCGACGCCGGCCCGCACCATCGCGCCCCAACGAGTTTTCTTCTCGATCCAGAACAATAAGACGCCCATGAGGATGGCGCAGGCGATAACGAACAATCGGTAGCGGGGATAGGCGAAGTCACCAACCCGGAGTGCCCCATTGAGCCAGGAGGGCTTGGGGATGGGCGTGGGGTCGCCACCCCAGATGGCCAGGGCCAGGTCGCCGAGGATGAAGGTGAGACCGATGGTGAGCAGTACTTCGGGCTGGGCCATACCCCGGATCGGTCGGAGAAGGACCCTCTCCGTGAAGAGACCGAGCAGCATGATGGCCAACGCCGACACGAGGATCGCCAGCCAGAAGCTCCCCGTGGCCCGTACCGTCGTGATGCCGACGTAGCCGCCGACCAGATAGAAGCCGCCATGGGCGAGATTGGTGATCCGCATGAGCCCGAAAATGAGCGTGAAGCCGCTGGCAAGGAAAAAAAGGACCGCCCCGAAGCTGAGTCCGTTCAAGATCTGCGAAAAGAACGCCTCGAGGGTCATCTGAGTCAGAATCCACCAGATGAGAAGGGTGAACGAGATGATACTTATGGCGATTGTCCGGTTGCGCTTTACCCTGGATTCGGCCGCGAAGGCGTCCATCGGGTCAAACTCAACTTCAGCGCCGATGTCTGTCACTCGCCCCCTCCAACGGTTGGTCGCACTTTGCACGATATAGGATCTGACCGGTGGGTGGGTCCAAAACGCCACAGAGATTGTGGTAGATCCGTGTCACGCCAGTTCGGTGAGGGCCTGTTTCGGGTCGGTTCGGTGCCACCAAATGTCGAGGTCCAGATCGTCTGCGATCACCCCGGCAGCGTTATATCCGGGTTGTCCATGGAAACTTCCGCCGGGATGCTGGGACGGTCCGCAGAGGTACAGGCCGTCGATAGGTGTGCGGTAGCCGGGCATAGCCGGCGTTGGTCGATTGAACAGCCAGTTGTCCGGATGAAAACTGCCGTGATGCCGATCGCCGCCCCGCATCGAGATGACTCTCGCCTCGGTCGCATCCGGAGAGTGGGTAGTCAACGCCAGCGTGACATCGTCGAGGTTGGGCGCATATTTTCGGTAGGTCGTAGCGATGGCGGTGAGGCGATCCTGGATTGCAGCGCTACCCCACTTGCCGCGCATGGGCGGGCCGGGGACGAAGTGCCAGCCGAACGTCGTGTGGTGGCTGGCTGGTGCCTGGCTGGGATCGTGTACGGTGGGAATCGAGACGTGAATTGGCCCGTCTGGCGTGTTCTCTTCCGCCCGAATGGCCATCATGTGCGCGACGAGATCGTCAGATGACTCGTAGCCGAGGGCCAGATTGAGCGCATGTGGCATGTTCGGATGTAGCTTTTCGGCCTTGAACACCGGTCGATCAGACATTGCCCAGTGCACACCGAAGAGAGCTTCTTCGAGCCATCGGTAGCCGGCAAGGTCGGCCCGAAGCGATGGGTCGAGGTGCTCGCCGCCTACCAGTTCGAGCATGGTGATGGGAGCGGGGGTAGCGCTGGCCACGAACTTCCTGGCCTTGACCGACCGACCGTCGATCAGCGTAACCCCGGTCGCCCGTCCGTTGGACACGTCGATGGACCCGACTCTGGCGTCGGTTACCACGGTCACGCCGGCGTCGATGGCGGCGGCCGCAATCGCCCTGGCAACTTCGAACGTGCCGCCTTCGATGAGTCTTCCGCCCTGGCTGTTGGACAAGGCCAGAGCCACGATGGATCCGATGCCGGGAACGTCGAGGTTGGGGACGTACCCCCGCACAGAGACGTTGAAAAGGATGAGCGATCGCAGCGGTTCGAACTCGAAGCACTCCCGGACGAGGTCGAGGGGAGACAGGGCGTCGAGTTCCATCCAGCGTCGGCCCAGTTTCGACTTGGACAGAACCGCGTATTGCTGATCTGGGTCGAGAGGGGGACCGAACCGCATTGGCGTATCGACGCGGGCGGTCAGTTCGGTGAACTCTTGGTAGAGACGTTCATACACCTCGGCATCTTTTTTGGAGAATTCGGCGATCGATGCGACGGAACGCCCGGTCTCGTTGTAGGTCAGGAGCGCCTGGTCACCGCCGTCGAAGGGAACGGCGTTTTGGACTGGAGGAAATATCGAGCGTGCACCGTATCGGTCGAGGTCAAGATCGCGCCATACCGCGTAGTCCGGTGTCCAACGAACGAAGTAGGCGTGCAGATTGTGTTTGAAGAGTGGGAGCGTGGCGTACTCGGTGGTCGTGCCCCCGCCGATGCGGGAGGCCGCTTCGAGGACGACGATCTTTTGCCCTGCCTTGGCCAGGTAGGCGGCCGAGACGAGGGCGTTGTGGCCGCCCCCCACAAAAACCCCGTCCACGTCGGCGGGCAGTCGGATGTCGGTGATTTCGTGGGTCATGTCAGGCTCCAATCGAGTGCTCCGCGTCCGACGAGCTCGCCGGCGCGGAGCAGGTCGTGGAGCTCGGGAAGGGCTCCGGGTCCGCGTACTTCGCTGATGATCGGTTTGATACTTCCGTCTGCCACCAGGCGAGCAGCCTCGGCAACCTGGGATTTCCAGCTGTATCGGCTTCCGAAGATGGACAGTTCCCTGAACACCGTTTCTCTGGCTTCGATTGGTACGGGCCGGTTCGGGAAGGTCGCCAGCATGACCAAACGGCCACCCATCGCCAAGTGGTCGATTGCCCAGCGGGCGGTAGCTGCGGTCCCAACGAGATCGACGACAACCGTCGGCGGGCCGTCATCGAACAGGTTGCTGACGGTGCTGAGGTTCGAGGCATCGACCGGGCGAGCGCCGAGACTCTCGATCTCATCAAACTTGGCGAGATCCAACCCGGCGACGGTAGCTCCCCGTAATCGGGCTACCTGGATCATATGGATTCCGACCCCACCGCCTGCTCCGAAGACCGCCACCCGGTCGCCTGGCCCAATGCCCGCGCGTTCGGCGACGTGAACCGGAGTAGCGACCGCGTCGGGGACGACCGTCGCGGCGACCGGATCGAGTGTTTCGGGCACGACGATGACGTTGCCGCCGGGTAGGGCGACTTTGGGGGCGTATCCACCGTCGCGATGGACGCCGACAAACCCACCCAGGTTCGAGCATTGCGGGTCACGTCCTGCCAGACATGACGCGCAGGTGCCGCACGTCAGATAGAAGTAGGCAACCACGCGTTTTCCGACCAAGCTGGAATCGGCACGGGGTCCGGCGTCGACGACCCTGCCGACCAGTTCGTGACCGGGAATCCGCGGGAGTAAGTCCGGCGAATTGTCAAGGTCACCGTTGATGCAGTTGAGGACGGTGAGCCCGACGCCGCAGGCCTCGACGTCGATGAGTACCTCGCCAGGACCGGCAACCGGATCAGGCAGGTCTCCCCACACGGGTTCGGATCCCCACCGTTCGACTCGGTATCCGTGCAATGTCATCCCCTCGGGTCGCTGACCGGGTTCGATCCTATATCGTGCAGAGCCGCCTAACCGGTGTTGGGAGCTTTTGATTCGGTGCTCGAAAAGTCGAGTGTGCATCCAACCTCGATAGTGCAACTCGTAAGCTCACTCGTTCGCGGGATCCGGGTCCGTTCGCAAACGAGTGTGCATCCAACCTCGATAGTGCAACTCGTAAGCACACTCGTTCAAGGGGAGGGGTTAGTCGGGATCTCCTTGGCTGCGATGTAGTCGATCTCGATCTTCCACTCCGGCCGCGCCAATCCGGAGATGTACATGAGCGTCGATGCAGGGCGATGATCCCCCAACGCCGCGTCGCGGACGGCCATCGCATCGGGAGCATCCGCCCGGTCGATGAGAAGCATGTTCAATTGGACGATGTCGCTGATGGCCATATCGGCATCGGCGAGCACCGCCCGGATGTTGTCCCAAACCAGCTCCGCCTGGCCGCTGATATCGACAGGAGTCGACCCGTCTGTGGCGACTCCCGTCTGTCCGGCCCCAAACAACCAGCGCGCCGGTCCCGAGAACTCGACCCCATGGGCGTACGTGGCGAAGGGTCCGGCGATCTGGGGCGGGTTGATCCGGCGCACGATCAAACCCGGTGGTCGGCTATCAGTACCGACCGGCCGGTGGCGGCGCTTTCGACGGCCGCGGCCATGACGGTGACGGCCGCCAGTCCTACCTCGCCGTCGGTCTCGACGTCGATCTCACCACGGATCGCCTGGGCAAAGGCGGCCATCTGGTCGGCGACCGGGTCGTTCGGCTCGAGCTCAACTGCCTGGCGGGCTGGATCGGCGATGCCCTGTTTGAAAAGCATTCGACCGTCCCCTTCCATGTAGGCCGCCCCCCCGGTGCCATACACGGCAGACTTTGACATTACGGGGGTGAAGAACGAGGTGACCAACGTTCCCAGCGCGCCGGACTCGAACTCGAGCGCCAGCACGGTGGTCTCGTCGATCGGTTTGGAACGCCCTGACCTGGTGTAGGCCGAGACGGCCTTGATTGGACCGGCGAAGTACTGCATGGTGTCGATTTTGTGAATCCCCAGCGAGGTCATCCCTCCCAGAGGACTCTGGTCCGGGTTCCAGCGCCATGCCTCATCGGGCATCTTGTGGCCGTTCGGGACGGACTGGTGGGTTTCAATCATCTCGATATCACCGAGTTCGCCGGCCTCGATCATCGCCTTGATCATCCGGTTGGCGGTCATCCGCCTGCGCTGATGACCAGTCTGCAACAGTACGCCGCCCGCCCGGGCTGCTTCGATAGCCGCCCGCCCATCGGCCGGAGTCAGGGTCAGCGGCTTTTCGATGAAGACATGCTTGCCGGCTGCGGCGGCAGCCTGGATGAGGGACAGATGGCTCTGATGGGACGTGGCGATGATGACCCCATCGATGCTGTCGTCGCTGAGAATCGATTCCAACGAATCCGCCGCCGCGAAGCCGTGGGCCTCGGCGAATGCCTGGCGGGTTTCGGCGGTGCGGGCGAAACAAGTGACGACCTCGCCTTCGCCGCTTTTAGCCACCGCATCGGCCAGAACGCCGCCCCACCAGCCGAGACCTATGCTTGCCAATCGCACTTTTTCAGACACTAATCGCTCCTTTGGAACCCGCGTACAACCCTGATCATATATCTTGTCATATTGACACGGTCAGAAGGGGTAGGCGTGGAACAGACCATTAAAGGTGGAGTTGTGGTCGGTGCGGATGGCCAATCCATGGCCGACGTGGCGATTCGTGACGGACTCATCGTCGCAGTTGGCCCCAACCTCGCCGGGGTTGGAGAGGTCATCGACGCAGAGGGTTTGCTGGTCATGCCAGGCATGGTTGACACCCACGTTCACCTCATGGATCCGGGCCCGACGGAGCGTGAAGACTTCCCGACCGGGACCCGGGCGGCCGCCGCCAGGGGTGTCACGACGATCATCGAGCACACCCATGCGCACCCGATCCGGTCGGCTTCCGACCTTCATGACAAGGTGGCATACCTGAAGGGCCGGTCCAACGTCGATTTTGCGTTGGCAGCCCATACGTGGCCGGACCGCATCGACGAGTTGGGGTCCATTTGGGAGGCCGGGGTGGCGTTTTTCAAGATGTTTACCTGCACCACACACGGCGTACCGGCACTTGACGGGGCTCACCTCCTGGCGGCTCTCGCCGCCGTAGCCGTGGTCGGCGGGCGGTGCCTCATCCATTGTGAGGACGAATCGATTACCGCCGAGGCCGAGCGACTTCTGAAAGACGCCGGTCGTGATGATCCGGCGATCCTGTATGAATGGCGAAGTCGGGAAGCTGAGCTGGTGGCGGTTGCCGCAGCTTCGGTCCTCGCCGAAGCGACCGGAGCCAAGGCGACGTTCGCCCATGTTTCCAATCCGGGTGTTCTGGCCGTGATCGAAGCGGCTCAGAACCGGGGCGCCGATATTGCTGCCGAAGCCTGCCCGCAGTACATGACCTTGCATGAGAGCGAAGTCCTCGAGTACGGAGCGCTACGAAAGTTCACGCCTCCTGCCCGAATCCGCAACGACGGCGAACAACATGCCATGTGGGATCAGGTCCGCCAAGGCGGCTATTCGCACTTTTCGACCGATCATGCGCCGTCGACGCTGGCGCAGAAATCCGCCGGCGGTATCTGGGAGGCCCCGTTTGGCCTGCCAGGGATAGATACCACACTCGCTTTCCTGATCGACGCGGCGGCTCGGGGTGAGATCGCCATGTCGGATGTGGTTCGTTTGTACTCCACAGCTCCCGCCGATCGCTACGGTCTGGCGCCCCGCAAGGGCCGCCTAGCTCCAGGGTCCGACGCCGACGTGGTACTCGTGGATCCCGCCGGTTCGTGGACGGTTGCCGACGCGGACGTGATTTCCAAAGCGGGCTGGAGCCCCTATTCAGGGCGAACGTTTCGAGGCCGGGTCGTGGCCACGTACCTGGGCGGAGTCGAAGTCGGGAGAGACGGGATTGGCCAGGATGAGCGGCGCGGTAGCTTTCTAAACCCAAGGAGAATCGATGATCGTTGAAACCAGCACCGGACCGATAGGGATCGAACAGGTCGGGGAGGGCCCCGATCTGATCTTGCTGCATTCCCTCCTGACGGACCGCCATGTGTATGACCTGGTCGCCCCTCGTTTGGCCAGCCGATATCGGTTGACGCTCGTCGATCTTCCCGGGTACGGACCATCGGCTCCCGCCGAGCCCACCATGGATTCGTACGGAGACCGGATCGGAGGCTTGCTCGAGGCCGGCGATTATGATCCGGCCACGACGGCCATTCTCGGAAATGGTCTCGGCGGATTCGTAGCTCTGGCGACCGCAGTCCGCCACGGAGATCGTGTCAACAAACTCATCCTGGTGGGCTGTGGTTCATCCCTCCCACCGGCCGGAAAGCAGGCCTTCCCAATCATGATCGACAAAGTGGCCAACGGGGGCATGGAGGCAGTGGCTGACATGGCGGTCGGTCGAATCTTCTCTGCCGATTTCATGGCTGCCCATCCCGAAATGGTCGCCGAGCGGCGAGAGGTCCTCCTCAGGACGGATCCGAAAGCATTTCAGACCGCCTGCCAGGCGATCTACGACGTGAACTATGACCGGGAGGTCCCGGCAATCAGCAATCCGACCCTGCTGGTGATCGGAAGCGAGGACATGGCTACCCCGCCGTCTCTGAGTCGGGCTCTTCACGCCACGATCCCGAACTCGACGTACATCGAACTTGACGGTGTGGCCCACGGACCCCAACTCCAGGCGCCCGAGCGTTTCCTCGATGCCATCGAACCGTTTCTGGCTGCCTGATGACCGACGACTATCGCAGCGAATCAGTCAAGCGAGTCGAAGATCCCGCCTTGATTCGGGGGGAGGGCCGCTACATCGGCGACATGACCTTCGATGGCATGTTGCATGCGGCCTTTGTTCGGTCGCCAGAAAGTCACGGCAAGATTCTTGATATCGATCTCCTCGAAGCCTCCTCTGCGCCGGGAGTGGTCGCCATCTTCACCGCCGCAGACTTCGACATTCCGGGCTTTGCGGCCGGGGCTCCGGTTCCGGTCGATGGCATGCTTCGTCCGATGCTGGCCGGCGATCGGGTCCGCCATGTCGGCGAAGCCGTGGCGGTCGTTATCGCCGAGTCGGAGTTGCAGGCGGTCGACGCAGCTGAACTGGTCTGGGTTGACATCGATCCGCTCCCGGCGGTGATCGCTGTGGAGGACGCCCTGGCCGGCGAGACCCTGCTGTTTGAAGAGTTTGGCTCAAACGTCGCCCACCACTCGTACGAGGGCGATCGAAATGCCGGCTGGGATCATGAAGCTGAGATCACCATCACTGTTGACAATCAGCGACTGGCAGTCGTCCCCATCGAACCGCTGACGGCGCTTGCCGATCCTGGTGGTGCGCCGGATATCACTTTCTACGTGGGGCATCAGATGCCCCACGTCCTGAAACGTCAGATGCATTCTCTGCTCGGTCTGGACATCGAAGTGGTGGTACCCGACGTGGGAGGCGGGTTCGGTTTGAAGGGGCGTCCCTTCCCCGAATACCCGATCATCATCATGGCAGCCCATCGGCTCCAGCGGCCGGTCCGGTGGTTGCAGACCAGTCGCGAAGCCATGTCCTGTGGAACCCACGGTCGCGATATGACCCACACGATGCGCTTGGCCGGCGACCGGACCGGACGGATACGCCGCCTGCACATGGATGTCGTCGCCAACCTGGGTGCCTACCCTCACACCGGCGCCCAGGTGCCGTTCTACAGTCGGCTCACTGCCCAGGGAATGTACGACATCGAGGAGTTCTCGCGCGATCTGCGGTCGGTCGTCACGAATATGGCGGCTACCGCCCCCTACCGGGGGGCAGGTCGGCCGGAGGCCGCCTACGCGATCGAGCGGGCTATTGATGCCTACGCCGTTGAGATCGGCATGGACCCGGTTGAGGTCCGACGCATCAACTTCATCCAGGAGTTCCCGTACCGGGCCCGAACTGGGGCCCTCTACGACAGTGGTGATTATTCCGCAGTCCTGGACACCGCTATCGAACTGCTCGATCTGGAGAGGTATCGAGAAGAACGGTCCCGTCGGCTGGCCGAAGGCGGCCTACCGTTGGGGATCGGCTTCGGAGCGTTTGTCGAAAGAGCAGGCGGACCGATCGAGTCTGGCGAATACGCCAAGGTCGAGTTGCTTGCGGACGGAAGCCTGGTCGTGCGAACCGGCTCGACTCCCAACGGTCAGGGCCATCACACCGTGTGGGCGCAGGTGGCCAGTCAGGTATTCGATCTGGATCTCGATCAGATCCGGGTGATCACCGGTGACACGGTAGAAGTCGCTGACGGGTTCGGTTCGGTGGGTAGCCGGTCGGCCCAGGCAGGAGCCTCCGGCGTATGGCGAACCAGTCACGCCGTGTTCGACCAGGCCAAGAAGCGGGCCGCCTCGATGCTGGAAGCGTCGCCGGAGGATCTCATTATCGAACGAGGCGTGTTCC
>JAENVV010000226.1 GCA_016650365.1 Acidimicrobiia bacterium | reverse complement strand
GTGCCGCGCCTGTGAGGTGGTCTGCCCATCATTGGTGCCATTCGGGCGAGCCATGGAGGGTGCCAGAGCCGAACTAGCTGCTCAGATGCCAAGTCGGACCCGCACGGCTCGCCACCTGCTGGTGGGCAGGGTGCTTGGCTCTCCGGGGCTGCTCCGCATGGCCACGTTGGCGGTCAAGGTGGGACAGAAGACCGGGGTCGGCAAAGTGCTGCCCTCCTTGTTGAGGGGTGGCTTTGCAGGAATCCGCCCGGTTAAACCGGTAGCTGCCGAGCCCGGCTCAAACTATCGGGCGTTGGAAGAGCGGATTGGCCGGGCAGGGTTTTTGACCGGATGCGTCATGGACGTCTGGTTTTCCGATGTACACGCCGCATCAATCGCCATGCTTCAGCGAGCCGGGTATGACGTAGTCGTTCCGGCAATGCAAACCTGCTGCGGGGCTCTGGCTGCCCACGATGGCGACGTGAAGGACACGCAACGACTCGCCGAGAGAAATGTCGTCGCCTTCGCCAACGTTGATGTCGTGGCCGTCGATTCGGCCGGCTGCGGCGCCCACCTCAAGGACTACGAGCACTGGGCCGGCCAGGCCGGCGAGTTGTTCTCGAAGCGGGTTTTTGACATCACCGAACTCATTGATCAAGCGATCACGTCGGGTCGGATCCCAAAATCGTCGGTGGATCGTGGCCCGGTAGCCATGCAAGACCCGTGCCACTTGCGCCATGTTCAGCGGATCGTTGACGCACCGCGCAACATCGTACGGGCGGCCGGCTATCGGCCGGTCGAGATCGATCCGGACGGCCGCTGCTGCGGAGCGGCGGGTATGTACAGCCTGCTCCAGCCGGAGCTCTCACACCAGCTCGGGGCGGCCAAAGCCGACCAGGTCCGTCAATCAGGCGCCAACGTCGTTGCCTCGGCCAATCCGGGGTGCGAGATGCAATTGCGCAGCCATCTGGGAAAGGGATACGAAATCGTTCATCCGGTTGAGCTGCTGTGGCGAGCCGTCCAGGAAGATGATCGTTAGGCTGTCTGAATGACACTGGGAGACGACACCGAGAACACCGGCGACGAGCCGACCGTTTTGGGTGCTTCGTATGTCGCGCCGATCGTCTCGGAGCCAGCGACGCCTGAATCAATCGTGTCGGAACCGACCAGAGAGTATTACGGCGAGCCTTACGGCCTCACACCCGAGGGCGATTCCCCGGCGCCGACCCGGTCTCGTTGGCGCATGATGCTCGATATCGGCAGGATCTTCGGCCATGGGTTCGGGGCGATCCTGGACATCGGCATGATGATCATCGGAGTTGGTTTGTTGTCCATAGCTATTGCGACGTTGCTCGATGGGTTTGGGGTTGGGGAACCATCACTGACGGACAACTCAGGTGCCATGTTCGGGTCAGCCCTGCTGGTTGGCGTTTTTGGTTCGTTCGCTCTTGGAGTCGCCAATGAGGGACCGCTGACTTCACCGAGAGAAGGTGAGAACGTCGGGCTTATTGAAAGTAATGCTGCACGCGCAGTTTCGATTCTTGTTGTGGTCGCCGCCGTCGGGTGGGTGGCCGGCCTACTCCCGACCGTCCTTGAGAGCCTTCCGACTCCGTTTACGTTGGCAACGACCGTGATTGAAGAGACGGGTCGGGCGGGTCTTTTCTTCGGGCTTCTCATGGGTGTTCCGCTCGCCGTTTTGTTGCGCATGTGGAAGCCGACCATCCGCGAAGACGCCGATTTCGCCATCATCTTTGTTGTGTGGCTGTTGGGCACAATCCTTCTGGTCAACCGCGTGCTTCCCAGCATCATCTGAGGCGACTCCCTGTCGCTTCCTGGTCAGCGGAGCGACCGCTCCCAAATGGAGCCTGGCTCGAGGTCACATCCGATCCGCGTGAGGGCAGTTTGGAGGGGTTCGGTGTCGGGTATCCAGAATTCGAGTTCGGTGGCTGCGGTTTCTATGGCCCGGTCAAGCACGGCCCGGACCAGCCGGTAGGAGTCTTCGAGGTTGGCCATCAGCCAGAACACCGCCAAGCGGTTGTCCACCCGTTCGGCCAGCGCCCAACCCGACGGACTCTCCAGGAACATTCCGTCGGGGGCGGCCGCTGACAGGTCGTCGATCGTGAGCAGCTTCCAGGTCCAGTTCCTGGCGGATAACCCCCGGGCGGCCCGTCCGATGTCACTCGTCGACCAGGCCATGAACGCCGGTTCGGCTTCTGCTTTCGGTGCCGGTCGAAGTCGCTCGTCGCCCGGAACCCGCCGACCGCCGTTGCCGGTTGGTTGGGGGTCTTGATTGATGATGGCGCGTTGTCCGAATAGCCATCTCGACACCCGGCGATATCCGCTCGCCGCCACGAGATGCTGGGGTGCCTGATTCCAATCCTCGACGTACAACCTGACAACTTCGGCTCCTTTGCCGGCACCCCAATTCGTCAGTTCGTCTGAGAGGCGCTGGCTGAGACGATTTCCCCGATGGTCCGGATGAACGCGACTGCCTTGGAGCCACAGCTCGGACGGTGACAGCAAAGCCGCCCTGGCAACTCCGACGGCCTCACCGGCGTGTTCGGCAACGAGCAGACGTCCGTCGGGGGCGGCCAACCAGTCGTCGAAACGGTCGGCGATGTAATCGCCCCACTCGAACGTGTTCTCGGTGAAGGCGGCCAGATCCGATCTGTCTTCGGGTTTAGCCGGGCGGATGGTGTACACGCGGCTGATTCTATTGGCGGGGTGGAGTTGGGCCGATTCCGTCACGTGAACGGAGGGCTATTATTTCGGCGTGCTAGGTGGGGCGGCTAGGGGCGTCCTGTACCCGAAGTCCTCTTCATGCGGGGCCGAATGCCCGCCTGAGGGTGGTATTGAGCAAGGTCTAGCGCCAGGCACGCGGTGTTGACAGATTGGGTCCCACGCGGCGTGACCCCGTGAAGCGGGTCAGATCCGGAAGGAAGCAGCCCTAAGCGGAAAGTTGCGGGTGACGTGGGACAGCCCAATCCGAGCTGGCGACCTGGTTGCGCTTGCCCCTTCCCACTCGAAGGCGGGCTGCACATAGCTCTTCTGGACTGGTTCATCCCCGTGCAGGCATCGGGTGTTGGAACCCTGGGTTGTTCTTGGGGCCCCAGCTCCCGGAATCGGGCGCTGGAACCCTGGGTTGTTCTTAGGGCTGGAGCGCCCACTATCGGGCGCTGGAACCCTGGGTTCAACCCTGGGTTGGTGGATGCGGGGTTGAGTGAGTATTGGAGCCGATTACAATGCCCCGGTCATTCGGAGGGGTCGCATAGGCCGGTCTAGTGCGCGGCACTCGAAATGCCGTAAGGGTTTGCGCCCTTCGAGGGTTCGAATCCCTCCCCCTCCGCCGAAGGCGGAGACCTCCGCATGGTTCCCACCAATCGGATGCTTGCCCCGTCATGGCCTTCAGCAGCACCATGAGTATGAAGATGGCCCCAGCTTTCCGGCTGGGGCCATCTTGCACGTGGATGGTCTTGGCTCAGTTCACGAACCGGATCGTGAAGGGATAGCGATACGTCTCGCCGTCGGAGGTCCGTACGGCAGCGACGATTGTCAGGACAAACCAGGTCACGAGAACCACCGGGAGGAGAATTATCCCTACGAGGGCGATGATCGAGATTCCGGCAGCAATGGCATAGAGCAGGAACGAGATGTTGAAGTTGAGGGCTTCGATGGCCTCATCTACGACGTAGGGGTCGTCCTTCTTCAGTAGCCAAACCGCCAGCGGTCCGAACAGTGAGGGGATTCCGAATAGTCCGACGAACCCCGAGAGGTGGGTCATCGTTGCCCAGTTACGAGATTCAGTCGAAACCTGTGGGGCGCTTTCGAGAGTGGTAGCAGTAGTCATGTGGTTCTTCCTTTGTGTTGGTAACCTCACTATCGACCAATCAAGCGGTTTCGACTATTGGGTATCGCCCTTGAAAAGTCCTGAGATAGCGGCGGGCGTCAGGGTGCCGCCATCTCCGACAAGCCGGGCATCTGCGGACCGGTTGGCTGTGGCTGCCTTGGCAGTGCTATGAGGTTCGACGCTGCGCGAAGAACTCGGTCAGCAGGGTCGCGCACTCTGCTTCGAGCGTTCCGGCGATGAGGTCGCAACGGTGGTTGAGGCGGGCGTCCTGCGGGATGTTGTAGAGCGACCAGGCTGCGCCGGCCTTGAGGTCTGCTGCCCCGTAGACGATCCGATCGACCCGGGAGTTCACTGCGGCTCCCGCGCACATGGCGCACGGCTCGAGTGTTACAACGAGGGTATGCCCGGTCAGCCGCCAGTCACCGGCGGCTTGAGCGCCGGCCGAGAGGACCAGCATCTCGGCGTGAGCGGTCGGGTCGGAACGTTCCTCGCGCCGGTTGTGATCACGGGCAACCATGTCCCCGGTTGGGCCCAGGAGGACCGCCCCGATCGGGACATCGCCGTGTTCGAGCGCCAGGCGAGCTTCATCGAGCGCCAGGCGCATGAGATCTTCGTCATTCATGGCGGAGAGGGCGGGATTCGAACCCGCGGAGGCGTGAACCTCAACAGTTTTCAAGACTGTCACCTTCGACCGCTCGGTCACCTCTCCACCGGAAATGCTAGCCGTGGTATTGGGTGGCTCGGAAAAGGAAGTGACGACCTGGTGTCCAGTCGTCGGGGTCGGTCGGGTGGCACCTTCCGAGCGGCCGGTGGAACAACGTCTTGGCTGACGAGGCCGCCGTTTGGATGGCTATCGAGGTTCTCTTGGTCGATTGGTGGACCGGAGCCCTTGCGGTTGGTGGGAACGGTGCGGAGGCCCTCCGCTTCCGTCAGCAAAGCTGACTCCGTGCGTAGGTCTCCGCCTTCGGCGGAGGGGGAGGGATTCGAACCCTCGAAGGGTTTAACCCCTTACACGCTTTCCAAGCGTGCGCACTAGACCAAACTATGCGACCCCTCCGGAATTGCGATGGCATTGTAATCGCCTTCGATAACCGCTCAACCCGACTTTGCGAACCCAGGGTTGAACCCGGGGTTCCAGCACCCGATGGCGGGCGCTCCAGCCCTAGGTACAACCCGGGGTTCCAGCACCCGATGGCGGGCGCTCCAGCCCTAGGTACAACCCGGGGTTCCAGCACCCGATGGCGGGCGCTCCAGCCCTAAGTACAAGCCGGGAGCGGCCTAGGCGTAGGGCCAGGC